>AQRW01000180.1 GCA_000402295.1 Candidatus Aerophobus profundus SCGC AAA252-L23 | reverse complement strand
GGTGTGTAAGAAAAATTATTAAAGATATTTACGGAATACCGGAAGGTATAAACCGGCACAACTGGCAAGAAGTAGAAAAAAAAATTAAAGAGAGAGGAGATAATAACAGTTGGTCAAAGAAAATAATGGCCAAAGCTGGCATTGAACGTTCACTTACTTGCGAGGGTAACTGGAATAAGGAAAATCCAGAAAAACACCCTTTTCTTTCTCCGTTGTTCGAGAACCTGGAAGACTTCAACTTTGACCCAGAGCGGGGAACATCTGTTTTGAACCTGGTAAAAAACCAGTTTGGTTATCTTCCTTCTGTGGCCAGCGAATTTGAAGATCTCTTGGCTAAATTTTTCCAAAAAAAAATAAAAAGTGGGATAAACTACTTTGTCTGTTTTATCAGTACTGCTCTCCAGTTGCTGGGAGCGAAAAGGACAAAAATAAAAGAACTTTATCAAGCCAGAATTGCCGGCAAAAAACTTAGCTTTGAAGAAGAGAATATTTTGATAACCTGGCTGCTTCATACATATCTTGAGATTATGAGAGAACTCAGGCGCCCGATTCAACTCTGTATAGGGGCCTGGTGGGCAAAACCGAAACTAAGATATGGAGAATCTTATGTATTTTCTGATCATCGTTTTGTTTTTAGTTTGATTCCTCTATTCAAAACTTTTCCTGAGGTCAAAATAAACATTATGTGTGCTGCTTATTCTCTTTCTCAAGAGCTTACCATTATCTCCAGAATGCTTCCCAACGTTAGTCTTCTTGGTTTTTGGTGGCATACTTTATTTCCTACCTACGTTAAGGCCACAATTGCTGAAAGATTGGAAGCTCTTCCGGCTAATAAATGGATAGCTGTGGGCACCGACGCCTACTCAGTGGAGTGGGCTTATGCAAAAGTTAGTCTGATTCTGGACTGTTTAGCCAGGGTCCTCTCCGAAAAAATTGAACAGGGTTACTTTTCCCGGAGGAAGGCTCTTTGGCTGGCCCGAAGAATTCTCTACGATAACCCAAAGGAAATCTACGAACTTTAAAAAACATCCAGAAGTAAAATAATGTCCAGAAGGAGGTGATGAGTTAGCAAGAAGGGCTGAAAAAGTTTAGTTGACGTGAAGAAGAGTGCTTTTATCCAAAAGGGAGGAATAAAATGATAAGAAAGAAAGTGATTATGGCTCTGTTACTGGCGGGGCTGATTTGTGGTGGAGTT
This sequence comes from Candidatus Aerophobus profundus SCGC AAA252-L23, assembly GCA_000402295.1. Lineage (GTDB taxonomy): Bacteria > Aerophobota > Aerophobia > Aerophobales > Aerophobaceae > Aerophobus > Aerophobus profundus. The sequence goes on along the minus strand of AQRW01000180.1, from coordinate 43,659 downwards.
GTTGGCGTTGGCGTGGCCCAGGAGAAGATTGTTATAGGATGTTCCATCATTACCTATGAGCACCCCTTTTATATTGATGTGGTTAATGGGATGAAAAGAGTGGTGGAAAAAGCTGATATAGATTTCTTACTAAATGATCCTAAATGCAAGCTTGCTCCTCAAGTACAGGCTCTGGAGACTTATATTGCCCGCGGTGTAGATGCTTTAGTCGTCTACGGAGTTGATCCGGTAGGTATAGTTCCGGTGGTAGAAGAAGCTACCGCTCGAGGAATACCCGTTATAACGGCGGATATGAAACTGCAGACTGATAAGGTAGTAACCTTTGTTGGCTCAAACAATTTGGAGATCGGCACCAAAGTGGGGAAATGGACCAAAGAATATATCGAGAAAAACATGGGAGGGAAAGCTAAGATTGGTATAGTAGCCTGGTTGGTATCAGTGGCTCAACAACAGAGAGTCCAGGGCTTCAAAGATCAGGTCACTCAGCTACCCGGGGTAGAGATTGTCACTATTCAGAATGTCGAGGAAGCTCTGAGAGACAATGCTATGACCGTCACTGAAAATATTATAACCGCTCACCCGGACCTTGATTTTATTTATGGCGCTAACCAGACCTGTTGTATGGGAGCAGTATCAGCCGTGGATGCTCTGGGAGCAGGAATCAAGGTTGTGGGCGTGGATATAGACACTGAAATGGTCAAAGCCATTAAGGACGGAAAGCTCTTTGCCACGGTAGCTCAGCAGCCTTTACTCTTAGGTGAGGCAGCTATGCAGGCGGCTATGATAAAGGTCAAAGGTTTGGAATGCCTGGGCTCCGATTTCGTCGCGGAAAACATCATCATTCCCGTACTTTTAGTATCCAAGGACAATCTTGAGCAAGCCACAAAGGAACTGGAAATATTGGCTTATTAGAATAAAGCCAATTAAACTCTATTCCTTTGAAAACAGAGAGAAAGGTAAATAATAAGTGCGTAGAGGCTTGGTTGCATTAATACCAAGCCTCTACGCACTTATTTAGATAGGACACGGCCATGCAAAAGGAACCTTTGTTGAAAATGAAAGGTATTTGCAAGAAATTCGGATCAGTTCAGGCCCTGTACAATGTGGATTTTGAACTCTACGATAATGAAATCCTCGGCCTAGTTGGAGATAATGGTGCCGGGAAAACAACTCTAATTAAAATCGTCTCCGGCGCCTACTCCCCGGATGAGGGAAAAATTTTCTTACGAGGAAAGCAGGTAAACATTTTGGATCCCAGAAGTGCTAAAGCCCTGGGAATAGAAACCGTATATCAAGATCTGGCTTTAGCTGATAAGCTCAATATCGCTGAAAATATTTTTCTGGGGAAAGAGCACTTAAAAAACTTTTTAGGAACTCCCATAAGAATACTGGATAAAAAACGTATGGAGGCAGAAACACTTCCTACTTTAAGAAAACTAAAAATAGATATTGAATCTCCTCGGGCCAAAGTAGCAACACTTTCCGGGGGACAGCGACAGGCGACAGCTATCGCCAAAAGTATTTTTTGGAAGGCCAGAATAATTATTATGGATGAACCAACGGCTGCTCTGGGAGTTTCAGAAACCGCAAAAGTACGTCAGATAATCCTGGAGTTAAAAAAAGAAGGCGGTTCTATCATTTTGATAAGTCACAATCTGGAGGATATTTTTTCCGTGGCCGATAGGGTTATTATCCTACGCGGCGGACGTCGGGTGGGAAACCGTTTGGTTAAACAAACCACCAGAGATGAAATTGTAAAATTAATGATTACGGGAGAGCGCGCTATCTAATGAGTAAGAATTCCCAAAACACAGCCAAACAAAAGGGAAAAGTAGTTTCCTTACTGCGACATATGGTGGAAACTTACGGACTCTTGGTGGGATTTGTGGTGCTATGTGTTTTCTTATCTATTGCTAGCCCCTATTTTTTAACTTTCTCAAATATATTCAATGTGGGACGACAAATAGCGGTAACTGCTATTATTGCTTTTGGTATGACCTTTGTCATTACGGCTGCCCAGATTGACCTGAGTGTAGGTTCAGTGGTAGCTTTGACTGGAGTTATTACGGCCGCCCTGGTGACTCGAACTGGACTTCCGGTTTGGATCTGGCTACCTTTAGTTTTCCTGACTGGAATCACCATTGGCTTAATGCATGGATTTTTTGTAGCTAAGCAAAAGATACCCGCATTCTTACTAACTCTGGCTACTATGGGAGTGCTACGCGGTTTAGGATTTATCTATACTCAAGGTCATCCTATTTATATAGGCTCCCCCGGATTCCGGGTTCTCGGGCGAGGGTTTGTAGGACCCATTCCTATCCCCATAATCATCATGGTAATTCTCTGGCTAATTTGCTACTTTATTCTCACCCAATCCAAAATCGGCAAATATGTTACCGTCGTAGGTGAGAGTCAGAAGGTAGCCAGATTATCAGGTATCAACGTTGATCGAGTCCTCATTTTCGTATTCGTGATAGAGGGAGTACTCACCGCTATTAGTGGTATTATAATGGCCTCTCGTCTGGGAACGGGTTCACCACAAGTGGCCCTCGGTCTAGAACTAAATGTCATAGCCGCCGTTATATTGGGAGGTACCAGTTTATTTGGAGGCGAAGGTCGAATGTTTGGAACCTTATTGGGAGCTATGGTGATAGGGACTCTGGTTAACGGAATGACTCTACTTAATATCTCGCCCTATGTGCAAATGGTGGTCCGAGGACTGGTAATTCTTGGTGCTGTGTGGGTAAACATGGCCCGATACAGAGTTAAGAGGTAGGTCTTAAATTCCCGCCAGGCGCAAAAGTTCCGCAGCTCGATCAGTTTTTTCCCAGGTAAAGTCTTTATCCTCCCGTCCAAAATGTCCATAACAAGCAGTCTTTTTATAAATAGGACGAAGAAGATCCAGGTATTTGATTATCCCTCGGGGAGTGAGATCGAAGTTGTCCTGGATAAGCTTGTTTATCCGGGACTCGGGGATTTTCCCCGTCCCGAAAGTATCTACCATTAAAGATATAGGTATTTTTTCCCCAATGACATAGGCAATTTGAACCTCACATTTCTCAGCGATCCCAGCCGCTACTAAATTCTTGGCAATGTAACGAGCCATATATGAACCAGAGCGGTCTACCTTCGTAGGATCCTTTCCTGAGAAACATCCCCCCCCGTGAGAACCTACTCCCCCGTAAGTATCCATTATTATCTTTCTCCCGGTAAGTCCTGTATCTGCCTGAGGTCCTCCTATTTTGAAACTACCGGTTTGATTAATGTAGTAACTAAGGTTGGTGCTTCTATATTGCTCGGGAAGACAGGGTTTAATTACCATCTCTATTATCTCGTCTTCGATATCTTCCACTTCGACTTCTGGGGAATGCTGGGCTGAAATTACTACTGCACTCACCGCTCGGGGAACTCCATTTTCATACTCAACTGTTACTTGAGATTTGCCATCAGGACGAAGGTAAGGGAGAATCTTTTTCTTTCTTACTTCAGCTAATCTTTTGGTCAGACGATGGGCCAGGATGATAGGCAGAGGCATCAACTCAGGTGTTTCCTTGGTAGCATACCCGAACATCATCCCCTGATCCCCTGCTCCATCTTTATCTACTCCCAAAGCAATATCGGAAGATTGCTCATTAATGGAGGTAATTACGGCACAACTTTTATAGTCTATTCCATAACTGGCATGGGTATAACCTATTTGCTTAAGAACCTGACGAGCAATGGAAGGAATGTCTATATAGCAAGTAGTGGTGATTTCACCAGCCATAAAAGCTAAACCGGTGGTAACCAGCGTCTCGCAGGCCACTCGGCCTTGGGGATCTTGCTCTAAAATAGCGTCAAGGACTGCATCAGAAATTTGGTCGGCAATTTTATCCGGATGTCCTTCGGTTACCGATTCAGAAGTAAAGAGATATCTCTCTCTGTTCATTTTTCTCGCCTTTTGTTTGACTTCAAAAATCTGTTCAAAATAACTTTATCTAAACTATTTTATAATTCCTCTCTCTGAATGATTTTTTCGATTTCTTCTACTGTTTTTGCATTCATAAGATCATCACGAGCTCTTTTCCGCCTCAACAAACGAGATATACTGGCTAAAGCTTTCAAATAATTTCCCGAGGCCTCTGGCGGAGCACCCAGTAAGAAGAACAAATAGACCGGTTCTTTATCTAAAGCATCGAAATCTATACCTTTTTTGGAGATACCAAAAGCACCAATTAAGGACTTTATTCCTAAGGAACGAGCGTGAGGAATAGCAATATTATAACCTATCCCAGTACTACCTAACTTTTCACGCTCACGGATTACTCTTAAGAACTCTTTTTTGTCAGTGATCTCGCCTGTCTTTTCTAACAAACTGACCAGCTCTTCCAAGACTTCTTCTTTAGTTCTGGACTCCAGTTCGGATGTAATACTTTCTCTACGCAAAAAATTTTTTACTTCCACTCCACCCTCCTTATTTTTGCTTTATCTGAACATCTAGGGAAAAAGTTAATACTTCATATTTCTGGTTGGATAAGACCAAAGTTACCATTTTCTCTTTTGTAAATCACATTGACATTATTATTCTCTGCATTGAGAAAAACATAAAACTTATCTCGGGAAACATTAAGCTGGATAATAGCTTCCTCAACATTCATTGGTTTAACCAGCTCCTTGATTATCTGAACTACTTTTGGCTTTTTTTGGTCACTAACTGCCTCAGAAAGTTCGGCTAAAATATTTGACTTCCCATTCTGGCGAGGAGACTTATGAGACTTAATCTTTTCCCTAAACTTCTTGGCCTGTTTAACTATTTTGTTGACGGCCATTTCAATAGAAGTATAAAGATTAGCATCAACAGTATTACTGTGAAGAATCTGCTTATTGACTGAAGTGTTGATTTCTACCCAATATCTACCTTTTTCCAGTCTGATTATTACGTGTGAAGTGGGAATTTCCTTAAAATATCTGTCTAACTTGCCTAATTTTTTTTCCACTAAAGTACTTATCTCTGGGGTAACTTGCATATGGAATACATTTATTTCTATCTTCAAACACCCACCCCTTTTCTTGGTTCAAGAGAAAAACCCGGCTGGATTATGGATAGCCAGATTGCAAAACAAAATATTATTTCTATTTTCTATCTTCTCTGTTTAGCCATTCAGCCGGGTTAATTTCTCAACAGCAGGTCAACCTATTTAACCTTAGCTACATTAACAGCTTGAAGACCACGCTGGGTTTTCTCGATGTCGAAAGACACTTTCTCCCCTTCTTCCAGACTCTTGAATCCTTCCTGAGTTATGTTGGAATAATGGACAAAAACATCTTCGCCATTTTCCCTTTCTATGAACCCGTAACCTTTTCGGTCATCGAACCATTTGACCGTCCCTTCTTCTGACATGCGTTCGCACCTCCCGTACTTAATTACTCCCTAAGAGGAAGACTAAGTAAAAATTATATCACAGACCAGAAAGTTGTCAACAGACTTTTGCAGCTATCCCATCATTTATGAGGCTCTGGCTAAAGCAAAGAAATAAATTTTGTCTACCCCAGCTCTTTTAAGTACTCCGGCCGCTTGGTTAGCCGTAACCCCGGTAGTATAAACATCATCCACTAATAGAACTTTTCGTTTCTTTAGAAGTGTCTCACTTGATGTTCTGAAAGCTCTCTTCATATTCTTGATTCGTTCAGGTTTTCTCAAATGTGTCTGAGTCTGGGTAGGCCTTACTCTCTTCAAACAATGGTTAATTAGAGGTAAACGGAAATAATTTGCTATCACTTGGGCAATTAACTCAGCTTGATTGAATCCTCTTTCTTTTAGTCGCTTTCGATGAAGAGGAACCGGAATGACCAAATCAAAATGATAGAGAGAAATGCTATTTTTCCTCAAATATTCTTCAATAATTTTTACTAATCCGCCCATAACTCCTGTTTTACCTTTGTACTTGAGGAGTTTGATAACTTCCACCATAACTCCTTGGTAAAGAGTGGGGATAAAAGACCGCTCGAAGTTCGGTGGGTTTTGAAGACATCCACCGCATTTCTGAGAAGAAGAATTAAGGGACCCAAATAAAGGCCGAGCACACTGCTGACAGTAAGGAGGAGTAATCCACTCAATCTTTAACCAACACCTTTGACACACAAAACTGCGATTCAGAGGAGCAAGCTCCTCTTTACATATTTGACACTCAGCAGGTAATAAGAGAGCCATTAACCCTTTCTGGATGTCTTTTACAATCACCTACTTTATTCTCCTTTAATATTATAGGTTATAGTTCTCTCTTGTCAAATCAATTAAACTTGCCTGTCAAGGATAATTCTGTTAAAATCACTCTCAAGAATAGTTTATGGGGAGGACCTAGGAATGTTTGAGAACATAAGAGTAATGTTTGAAAGGGATCCGGCTGCCAGGAATATTTGGGAGATACTTCTTTACCCTGGACTACACGCTATTTTTTGGCATCGGATCTCTCACTTTCTTTTCCAACACAAGTTTAAGTTCTTTGCCCGGCTTATTTCCCAGCTTACCCGGTTTTTTACCGGAATAGAAATCCATCCGGGAGCCAAAATTGGTAAAGGTTTCTTCATTGATCATGGAATGGAAGTAGTAATAGGTGAGACCACGGAAATCGGGAATAATGCAACTCTTTATCAAGGAGTAACCTTGGGAGGGACAGGCAAGGAAAAAGGGAAAAGACATCCCACCCTGGGGAACAATGTTACAGTAGCCGCAGGAGCAAAAATCCTGGGAAACATTAAAATAGGAGATAACTCAGTAATAGGAGCCGGTTCTGTGGTAATCAAGGATGTTCCTCCCGATTCCACAGTTGTGGGAGTTCCGGGTAGAATAGTAAAACATAAAGGCAGGAGAATTCCTCTGATTAACCTGGATCACGGAGATCTACCTGATCCAATTATAGAACGACTTGAAGAATTTCGTAAAGAAATAGACTCCATTGAGAAAATCATTCAGCAAGGGAAAATCAAGAAAATAAGGGGTCCCAAAATATCTCCTTGATTCAATTGACACAAAAATAATTTGTATTATAATTTAAGAAAAGTTTTCAGAGAATTGGTGGAAAATGGCTACAGAAGTGTTAAATAGTAGCGTACTGGTTCTCAATAAGTTATGGCAGGTAACCGATGTTTGCTCGGTAAAAAGAGCTTTCTGTCTGGTTTATCTCCGACATGCTCAAATAGTTATTAAGGAAGGAGGTTCTTTCTACACCTTTGGATTTGAGAAATGGAAAGATTTCTCTCAGAAAGCTAAGGATGACTCTGTGATTCATACAATTAGCTTTCGCCTTAAAATTCCTCGCATAATTCTTTTGCTTCTTTATGATCACTTTCCTCCGCGAGAGGTAAAGTTCACCCGAAGAAATATTTTTAAGCGGGATCAGAATACCTGTCAGTATTGCGGAAAGAAGTTTAGATCTGAAGATTTGAATATAGATCACGTTATTCCTCTATCCAGAGGCGGTAAAGATTGCTGGGAAAATGTTGTCTGTTCCTGCGTCCCCTGCAATCTTCGTAAAGGAAGCCGGCTGTTTTCCGAAGCCAAGATGCATCTGATAAAGAAGCCTCGGAAGCCAGCCTGGAAAGCCTTTGTCAAGAATAATCTCTCAGAAATGAAGGAAGAGACTTGGCAAGATTTTCTTGATATGGCTTACTGGAATGTAGAGTTAGAGAAAGATAAATAGTTAACCTATCTATCCCACCTACCCCAAGGACTTTCGAGCAGGGAATACTCTGATTTTCTTCTAATCTCAACACTACTTCCAGACAAATCAGGCAAAGGATAAATAAAATTGAAGTTGGATACTGAAAAATTGGAAAAAATCACCGAGAGATATGAAGAGCTAAATGTTTTACTTACTCAACCCCAAACATTGAAAGATCCGCGACTTCTCCAGAAATATAACCGGGAACAAAGAAATTTGAAGAATGTAGTTTTCTTGTGGCAGGAGTACCAAAAATTTAATTTAGAGAAAGAAAAAACAGAGCAATTTCTGAGAACAGAAGAAGATGATGAGATCAAGGAATTAGCCAGAGAAGAAATAAAAAAACTGATGGTTAACCTAGAGAGAATAACCAGAGATTTAGTCCGCAATTTGGTACCTAAGGATAAATATTCTGGACGCAGTGTCATTATGGAAATAAGAGCCGGAACAGGTGGCGAGGAAGCAGCTCTATTTGCCGCGGATCTTTACAAGATGTACATTCGCTTTGCTGAGAAAAAGAAATGGAGAGTGGAAAACATTCATTTTCGTCCCACTAACATAGGTGGTTTCAAAGAAATTATTCTTGCCATAGACGGCCAGGATGTTTTCTCCTACCTACGATTTGAAAGTGGAGTTCACCGGGTACAGAGAGTTCCAGCAACCGAATCCAGCGGAAGGATTCATACCTCCACGGTAACGGTGGCCGTTTTGCCCGAGGCGGAGGAAATAGAAATAGAGATAAATCCGGAGGAACTAAAAACTGAGACTTTCCATTCCCGAGGAGCAGGAGGACAGCATGTTAATGTCACTGACTCGGCAGTTAGAATAACTCATCTTCCCACGGGACTGGTGGTCCAATGTCAGGATGAGCGATCCCAACATCAGAATAAGGCAAAAGCGCTGCGAGTCATACGGGCAAAATTACTGCAGAAAAAAGAACAGGAACAACAAAAAGAAATCTCGCAAAAGAGACGAACGCAAATTGGCAAGGGAGAAAGATCTGAACGTATTCGGACTTACAATTTTCCTCAAGGTCGAATAACCGATCATCGGGTCGGTCTTACTTTATTTAATCTTGAAAAAATCCTGGAAGGAGAATTAGAATTACTAATCAACCCCCTGCATAAATTACTCCAGGAGGAAATGGTTGTAGTTGAAATCTAATACCTTTGACAATCTTCTTGGAGAAATAATCCAGGGAGTTTCCCCCACCTGGGTTTACGGGTTGACTTCTCCGGCCAAGGCTTTTGGGATAGCCCTGGCTCGGAGACGAAGAAAGGGGTGTTTTGTTTTTCTCTGTCAGAAATTTTCTCAAGCCGAAAATATTTATCGAGATTTAAAAACCTTCCTTCCTCAAGAAAAGCAATTATTTCTCCTGCCCTTTTCCAGAAAAGATTCTCCAGAAGATCGTCTTAAAATTCTTTACCAAATAAAAGAGAAAAATTCCCTTTTATTGATAGCTACCCTCCAGACCTTTCTGGATCAAGTTCCTTCTTTTCAATCACTGACCGACAACGTTTTGCACCTAAGGCAGGGGAAAAAAATAGGATGGAATAGACTAAGAGATTGGCTCTCTAAAGCCGGATATGAGTTTTCACCACTAGTAGAAGAGATCGGTGACTATTCGGTAAGGGGAGGAATTGTAGATTTATACTGCCCTCTGTACCCACATCCCTGGCGAGTTGAATTTTGTGGGGAGACTATTGAATCAATCCGTGAGTTTGACTCTCAGACTCAACGCTCGATAAAGACGATGAGTAAAAGAAAACAAATTATGATTTGCCCGGCTAAAGAGGAATCTCTAAGGCAACAAGGGAAGGCCCATTTTTCATCTCTGTTGAACCTTTTGCCTCCGGACCCACTATTTTTCCTTGATGAGCCCTTTCTTCTGGAACAAAATGTAAGGAAGGAACTTTCCACCGTTAGAGAATCCTGGAGAGAGGTGTTGAAAAAAGAGATAGTCTTTCTTTCCACTCTTCCCCAGAATATTCCCTGGATGAAACCCAAAATAACTCTTCCGGTTAATGCGTTCTCCTTGAATTCCTATCGAGGACATCTCGGTCTTCTAACGGAAGACCTCAAGAAATGGACTCAGCAACAACAGCGAGTAGTTATTCTGTCATCTAATTCCGGACAAGCGGACAGATTACAGGAAATTTTAGGAGATAAGGGACTTCGAATAGGACGAGAGGAAAAAGTCAATTTACTGGAAACCGCACCGGCACTTCTAATTACTACGGGTGATCTCAGTAGAGGATTTGTTTTTCGGGAAACTGGAAATGTTTTCGTTACCGATGAGGATATTTTTCAGCGTTACCGGGAAAGAAGAAAACGCTGGGTTACTCTCCCCGAAGAAAAGAAAATTACCAGATGGACGGAGCTAAAACCGGGAAACTACGTGGTTCATATTGACCATGGAATTGGAAGATTCAAAGGAGTAAAAACTCTTCAACTGGAAGGGAAAAAAAGCGATTACTTCCAAGTTGATTATAAGGGAACAGATCGTCTTTACATACCCATTGATCAACTGGACCGTCTACATAAATACATTGGCGATACGGATTACCCACCTCCCATCCATAGTCTCGAGGGTGGTCTCTGGAGATGGACTAAAAGGCGAGCCAGAAAAGCTACCAAAGATCTGGCTGTATCTTTGTTGAAGCACTATTCAATTCGAAAAGTCTCCTCAGGGTACACCTTTGAGCCGGACAATGAGTGGCAATTAGAATTTGAGGCTTCCTTTCCCTACCAGGAAACCCCGGATCAACTACGAGCTACTCAAGAAATAAAACAACGCATGGAAAATTCTGTCCCCATGGATCAACTGGTATGCGGAGATGCCGGGTACGGAAAAACTGAAGTGGCTATGCGGGCTAGCTTTAAGGCCGTAATGGGTAATAAACAAGTTGCTGTACTCGTCCCCACTACCATCCTGGGTGAACAACACTACCGGACCTTCAAGGAAAGAATGGCTGCTTATCCCATTAAAATAGAACTGCTCTCTCGGTTCCAGACTTCTCAAAAACAGAAAGAGATTATTCGTGACTTAAAACAAGGATTGGTAGATATTGTCATCGGAACTCATCGGCTTCTCCAAAATGATGTGGGATTCAAAACCCTGGGTTTGATTATCATTGATGAGGAACAGAAATTTGGAGTTATCCAAAAAAAGAAATTTAGAGAATTCCATCACACAGTTGATGTTCTGAGCTTAACCGCTACCCCCATTCCTCGTTCCTTGTATATGGCCTTGACGGGAGTCTCAGAAATGAGTATCATCACCAGCCCTCCTGAAGAGAGGCAAAATGTTCAAACCCAGGTAATCGAATACAATCAGGAAATCATAAAAAAAGCTATCTATCGGGAATTGGAAAGAGAAGGTCAGATTTTCTATCTCCACAACCGAATTGAAACCATTTACCGGGTAACCGAGAGGGTCCAACAACTTGTTCCTGAAGCCAATATTATTATAGCTCATGGTAGAATTTCCTCAGGTAAACTGGAAACAATTATGAACGATTTTCTTTCTAAAAAATACGATATCTTGGTTTGCACTACTATTATTGAATCTGGAATTGATATGCCCAATGTAAATACCTTGATTGTGGAAAATTCCGAACAATTTGGACTGGCAGACTTATATCAGTTAAGAGGAAGAGTAGGAAGAGGGAAAAGACAAGGATATGCCTATTTCTGCTTTAGACGGGGAAAAATGCTTACAGAAGAAGCTCAAAAAAGACTCCAAGTAATCAGACAATTTGAAGGTTCCGGAGCTGGATTTCGTATAGCTCTGCAGGATTTGCAAATCCGGGGAGCAGGTAACCTGTTGGGCAAGGAACAACATGGGCACATTGTTGCTGTGGGATTTACTTTCTATACCCAGCTTCTTTCTGAAGAAATCAAGAAACTCAAAGGAGAAAAGGTAACCCCCTCTTTCCCGGTAAATCTGGATCTTAAGGTTGAAGCCAGACTTCCTCAATCTTACATCCCTTACTTAGAGCAACGTTTTGCTATTTATGCTCAAATTGGAAAAATAAAGACCGAGAGAGAAGTATGGGAGCTAAAAGAGGAGCTCAGAGATAGGTACGGGCCACTCCCCCATCAGGTAAGAAATTTGCTTGATTGTTTAAGGATAAAACTAATAGCCAAGGAGTTAGGGATAGTCTCTTTAACTAAGAAAGAGGACAAAATATGGCTTAGTTTTTCACCCTTTCATCTCCTCACAGCAGAAAGAAAAAAAACGATTGAAGAAAAACTTTTTGGCCAGATAACAACTTTACCTTTCGACGAAAAAAACCTGATTTTGGAGGTAAGATATGAAGAGGGAAAATTCCTGATTTATTTGAGGCAAATTTTACAAAAATACAAAAATGTGTTATCATAAAAAGCTATGAAGCAAGAGTTTTTCAGTACCCGAATAGAAAAAAGGAAGGTTTTTTGTAATTCTTTAGCCGGATTAAAAAAATGGATTCTCGTTATAGCTGTGGGTTTTTTGTTCGCGCAAATAGGATCAATGGCTAAAGCTGAAGAAGTTTTAATAGATGAAATTGTAGCTGTAGTTAACGACCAAGCAATTACTGTCAGTGATTTAAAGAAAGAAATTAACCTAATTAAAAAAGAATGGAGAACCAGTAATTTATCGCCGAACCAGGTTCTCCAGCGACTCATTGATGATGAGATTATCCAGCAAGAGGCCGAAAGGCGAGGTCTCAAAGTTACTGAAAAAGAAGTTGATACACTCATAGTTCAAGTTCGGGGTGATTTATCTGAAGAGGAATTTTCCTGGACTCTAAAGGAAAAGGGACTAAGTACAGAGGATTTTCGAGAACGAATGAAACACAGAATCATCCATGATAAACTATTGTCTCAGAAGTTAAAGGAAATAGATGATTACAAAACAAAAGTTTCCCCTGAGGCAGTATCAAAGTTTTGCGCCGTGATAAGAAATTATCTGCGAGGAGCCGACAATACCTCGGCCGAGGTTCTCCAATTTTACGAAATTTATAAAGAGAAGTTAAGTCAAACCGAAAAAGTAAAAATAGCTCAGATTGTGGTCAGAAGTAAGGAAACGGCCGAGGAAATTCTCCAACGATTGAAAGCAGGAGAAAGTTTTTCTGCGTTAGCTAAGAGCTTTTCTGTCGACTCAAGCGCCAAGAAAGGAGGTGATTTAGACTGGTTTGATCCTCGGCAAATTCAACCCCTTCTACGACAGCAAATTGTCTCTCTTGAGAAAAACGGAGTTAGCAGCGTCTTACCTATACAGAAAGGTTATTTCCGCATACTCAAGTTATTAGACGAAAAACAACTTAGTTGCCCGGACTGGGAAAAGGAAATCGTTGATTTTCTTCAAAAGAACAAACTAAAAGACAACCTTGACCAATGGCTGGAGCAATTAAAAAAAAGTGCGGAAATTACCATTAGGCCGATAAATATAGGATAAAATGCCGTGAGTAGATTTATCATTCAGGGGGGAAGACATCTAAAAGGAAGAGCGAGTATAAGCGGGGCAAAAAATTCCGCTCTTCCAATAATGGCAGCTTGTTTATTAACCGAGGAAGAATGTTCTTTAAAAAATATCCCCAATCTCAGTGATATCAAGATAATGTGGCAAACCTTGGAAGAATTGGGTGCCCGAGTAAAAAGAGTGAAGGGAAAACTTTTCATTGACGCCGTCAATGTTTCCCAATTTGAAGCTCCTTATGATCTGGTTAGAAAAATGCGAGCTTCAATTTTGGTGCTGGGACCATTGCTGGCTAGAGTGCGGCGGGCCCGCGTTGCTTTTCCTGGAGGATGTAGTATAGGAATAAGACCAATCAACTTGCATCTTGAGGGATTGAGTAAAATGGGAGCCCAAATGAGGGTAAAACGGGGATACGTGGAGGCAACAGCACCAACAGGCCTGCAGGGCGCCAATATATGTCTGGATTTTCCCAGTGTGGGAGCTACGGAAAATCTCATATTAGCTGCTTGTCTGGCCAAAGGAACTACGGTAATCAAAAATGCTTCTTGTACTCCTGAGGTAGTCGATCTAGCCAGGTTTCTGAGAAAAATGGGAACACAAATTGAAGGAGAAGGAACTGACTTAATTAAGATTAAGGGTTCTAAAAGTCTATCCGGGGTTTCTTATTCCATTATCCCTGATCGAATTGAAACAGGGACGTTGATCTTAGCTGCTGCTATAACCCGGGGAAAAATTACGCTGGAAAAAGTAAAGCCCGATCATTCAAAAACCCTCTTCGGTAAATTAAGAGAAATGGGCATTATGATTGAAACATCTTCGGATGAAATAATGGTTAGTCATCAAGGGCCCTTTCATCCGGTGAGGATTAAGACTTTGCCTTATCCGGGTTTCCCTACGGATCTTCAACCCCAGTTGACTGCCCTGGCCTGTTTATCCCAGGGAACAAGTACCATAACTGAGACAATATTTGAAAATAGGTTCGCTCATCTGGCCGAGTTACGAAGAATGGGTGCTCAGATTGAAGAAATAGGAAGGGGAATAATTGTCAAAGGGATTCCTTTTCTCTGGGGTTGTCCGGTGTCGGTTTCGGATATCCGAGGGGGTGCAGCACTGGTTCTAGCTGGATTAGCCGCCAGAGGTGAAACAGAGCTTATGGGAGTCAGTCACATTGATAGAGGATACGAAGAATTAGAAAAAAAACTATCTCAATTGGGAGCCAAAATAGTTAGACTCGAGGAAAATAATGTTTGCCTCAGCCCGTAAAATTGGTATAGACCTGGGAACTACCAGCATTATCATTTATGTCGAGGGACAAGGAGTAGTCTTTAATGAACCTTCTGTGGTAGCTATGGACAAAGCCTCCGGCAAAATCCTGGCTATCGGAGAGGAAGCTCGGGAGATGTTGGGCCGAACTCCGGGAAGTATTGTAGCTATCCGACCAATGAAAGACGGAGTCATTGCTGATTATGAAATTGTGGAACAAATTCTCAGTCACTATATAAGGAAAATATGTGGCCGGTGGTTCCTTTTTCCTCCTTATCTAATGATTTGCATACCTACAGGAGGGACTTCTGTAGAAAAAAGGGCGGTAATAAACGCGGCTATCCAGGCAGGAGCAAAAAGAGATAAACTTTCTTTAATTGAAGAACCAAGAGCCGCTGCTATTGGAGCGAACCTGGATATTATGAAGCCACAAGGTAATATGATTATAGATATCGGCGGAGGGACAACAGACATAGCCGTGATTTCACTTGGTGAGATCGTAACCGGTGTTTCTTTACGGGTAGGAGGAAACAAAATGGATGAGATTTGTGCCCGGTACATGAGGAAACAACATAATCTTGCTTTAGGAGAAATCACCGTTGAGTTGATGAAAAAGAAAATAGGTTACGCTATCAATCCTCCTGCCGACGAGAAAATGAAAGTTAGAGGAAGAGATTTAACTACCGGCTTACCTAAAGAAGTGGATGTCAGTGCTGTGGAAATATGTCGGATATTATCTGAACCCCTCTCGCAAATAGTTGACGGAATCAAAACGGTTCTCCAAAAAACTCCTCCGGAACTGGCGGCTGATATTATGGAGAAAAAAATTGTTCTCACCGGAGGAGGAAGTCTTTTGAAAAACTTTGGTCTCCTGGTTAAAGAAGCTACGGGTATTTCCGCCCATTTAGCCGAAGATCCTGTTTCCTGTGTAGCTATCGGTACCGGCAGAGCCCTTAAGTCTATAGACTTTGTACGAAAGACACATTAATGGAAAAAACGAGATTTGTTTGCCAAAGTTGTGGTTATGTTTCTTTAAAGTGGCTGGGACGTTGTCCGGAATGTGGTAATTGGGAGAGTCTCCGCGAAGAAAGAATCAAACCCTTCCGGACTACCCTTAGTCATAGTCCATCTCCTTTTCCTCCTCAGTCGGTGAATGAGATCTCTATTAGTCATCAGCAAAGGTACCGGACTAACATTGGTGAATTTGACCGCATTTTGGGAGGCGGAATTATTCCTGGCTCTCTCATCCTGGTGGGTGGAGAGCCAGGAATTGGAAAATCCACTCTCCTGCTGGATGTGGGAAATAAACTGAGTAGTCAGGGACATTCTGTTCTGTATATCTCAGGAGAGGAGTCAGCACAGCAAACAAAGCTCCGAGCAGTTCGTCTAGGCATAAACTCTCCCAATTTGTTGATATTGGCCGAGACCAACCTTTCCCTTATTTCGGAACAAATTGAGAAAATTCAACCTGAAGTGGTAATTGTTGATTCCATCCAATCTGTTTATCTGGAAGAGTTAGGCTCAACACCCGGCTCTATTTCCCAAATTAGAGAATCAACTACCTATCTTATGAGAATAGCCAAAGGTAAAAGTATAACTATTTTCCTGATTGGACATGTAACCAAGAGGGGTGTCTTGGCTGGACCACGTATCCTCGAGCATATGGTAGATACAGTACTTTATTTCGAAACAAGCAGTGACTACCAATATCGAATTTTGAGAACCACTAAGAACCGTTTTGGACCGACTTCGGAGATAGGCATCTTTATGATGAGAGAGAGTGGTCTGGAGGAAGTTCTCGATTCTTCAAAATTCTTTCTCCATACTTCTCTTCATAATTCACCAAGCCCTGGAACAGTGGTAATGCCCACTATGGAAGGTTCTCGCCCTTTCTTAGTGGAGATTCAAGCCCTGGTTACCGTTTCTAATCTAAATTTACCTCGAAGAATTACTCAGGGAATTGAACATAACAGACTATCTTTACTGTTAGCCGTTCTGGAAAAGCAGGAAAAAATCCCCTTTTATAACCGCGATGTTTTTCTCAACGTAGCGGGAGGAATCCGCATAAATGACCCAGCCTGTGATTTACCTATTATCCTGGCGATTGTCTCCAGTTTGTGGGAGCGACCTATCCAAAAAGGACTGGTAGCAATTGGAGAAGTAGGGTTAGGCGGGGAAATCAGGCCGGTGGCTTTTATGGAAAAAAGAATAAAAGAAGCAGTTAAACTTGGATATAGTAAATGTTTAACCTTTTCTTCCTATTCCAAGAGCATTAAAAATCCCGGTAAAATAAAGATAATAGGGATATCTGGGGTTGGGGAGGCTATCAAAAATGGACTTAGGGAAAAGGTAAGTTGACCGAAAAAGTATCTCAGTTAGAAGGGGAACTTCTTGAATTACTTAAGTTGGTGGCACCGGGAACTTCTTTGAGACAGGGATTGGAAATAATTCTGCAGACTGGAACGGGAGGTCTCATTGTAGTAGGAGATAGTCAAAAAATTTTTAATTTAGTTGATGGTGGATTTAAACTTGATTGTTCTCTTACTCCTATGACCTTAGCAGAATTAGCTAAAATGGACGGAGCGATTATTCTGTCGCCGGACGCAGGAAGAATCTTAACAGCTAATGCTCAACTTATCCCTGATTATCTTATTCCCTCTGATGAAAGAGGAACCCGTCACCGAACAGCCGAGCGAATGGCTAAACAAACAGGATCTCTAG
The DNA here is from genome assembly GCA_000402295.1 of Candidatus Aerophobus profundus SCGC AAA252-L23. Lineage (GTDB taxonomy): Bacteria > Aerophobota > Aerophobia > Aerophobales > Aerophobaceae > Aerophobus > Aerophobus profundus. Next base: position 26,514 of record AQRW01000180.1, on the reverse strand, counting down.
TCATAGCTATTTCTGAACTGCGAAACATCATTACTCTCTATAAAGGTCAAATAAAGTATGCTTTAAGAAGGCTACCCGAACTTATCAGTAGGGCAAACCAGGCTATTCAGACTTTGGAGAAATATCGGGTAGCCTTCGACACAGTATTAAATGAGCTGGAAATCCAGGAATTTGAGGACGACGTCCAATTATTCAACGTGGTTAGAGTAGTTCAAAAAGGTGAACAAATAAAAAGAGTAGAAGATGAAATTGACCGATATATTGTAGAGTTAGGGGAGGAGGCCAGACTTATTGAGATGCAGTTGAAGGAAGTGGTCGGGAATACCTTGACAGATCACCAGCTAGTGATAAAGGATTACGTCGGAGAAAAAGGCGAAAATGCATCGGCTGAATTGAATGCTCTTGACCCTAATGCATTGTTGGAGCCAACTTCAATTACGGGAGTATTGGGATACGGGATAAAACCAGAATATCTCGATTTTTCCGTTTCACCCCGGGGCTGGCGGGTTCTATCGAAAATTCCCCGTTTTCCTGCTGTAGTAGTGGAAAATTTAATAAAAGCTTTTGGTGATTTACCCTCAATCATCAAAGCCAACATCAATGATTTGATTACCATAAACGAAGTGGGGGAAAAAAGAGCTAATTCCATTAAAAGAGAATTAGAAAGACTAAGAAACCGGGCCCTACTGCGAAAACACTAATTAGCCCGGTTCTCATGAAACACACAGGAGAAAAACAATTAATGAAAATAGAACAATTCAGGTTAAGAATACTATTTGTTATCTTGGTGGGAGCGGTTTGTTTTGCCGGGGCTTCCAACCTAAATGTAGATCCCTGGAAGCCGACTTTGGTCGGCGGGTGGCTGGCCACTATCATTTTAGTGATTGAAGCGGGGCTCAGTCGAGTTTCCATAAGAAAGTTAATAGCGGCAGGAATAGGTCTGGGAGTGGGTGTAGTTATAGCCAACATAGTGAGCTACCCTCTTTTGCTAATTGACAACCTCAAACCTTCAGCACCTCTCATTCTTTTAATAATCAATGCTTTAGCTGCTTCTATTGGTCTGACGGTAGCTCTCAACCGCGAAGGGGAGTTGTTTGATTTAATTTTCCGCATTCTAGGGAAAAAAACCCGGATGGGCAAAGGAGAAAACTATAAGATTCTGGATACTTCTGTCATCATCGACGGAAGAATAGCTGAACTCTGTGAGACCGGATTTGTTGAAGGTACTCTGGTTATTCCTCATTTTGTTCTTAATGAGCTCCAACAAATTGCTGATTCTTCCTCTTCCACCAAAAGAGTTCGAGGCAAGAGAGGTTTAGATATGGTCAATAAACTGCAGGTTCAAGATACTATTTCCGTAATGATTACTGATCAAGATTTCCCTCAGATTCCTGAAGTAGACACAAAATTGCTCCAATTAGCTAAAAATATGAATGCCAAAATAGTCACTAACGATCATAATTTGAAAAAAGTAGCCAAAATTCAGGAGGTTCCTGTCCTAAATATCAACGAGTTGGCCACCTCTTTGAAACCTGTTCTTCTCCCAGGGGAGAACTTGAGTATTAATATCTTAAAAGCGGGGGAGAATCCCAACCAGGGAGTGGCTTATCTGGAAGATGGTACTATGGTCATAGTGGAGGGAGGAAAAAGATACATAGGTAAAGAAATAGAAGTAACAGTAACCTCTGTTCTTCAGACTACCACGGGCAAGATGATCTTCACTGAGGTAAAAAAAGAAGAGAACGAAAGAAAAAGGAAAAATAGAGGCAGAATTAAGTGAGAGTGGAAGCCATTATTGCAGCGGGAGGAAAAGGTCAAAGATTTGGAAAGGTAAAACCAAAGCAGTTTTGTCTTTTGAGAGGACAACCGGTAATATGTTGGACTTTGGATATATTTCAAAAATGTCCCTTGATACACCGGATAATCCTGGTAATTCCTCAAGGAATGATCGAGTTATCCAAAAAGGTTATTTTGCCGGAAAGATATACTAAAGTTAAGGCTGTGGTTGAAGGTGGCCAAAGAAGGATGGATTCGGTTTTTCAAGGTTTGAAACATCTCACCGAAGATGCTGATGTTGTCCTCATACACGACGGAGTCAGACCTCTACTACCTGCTTCTCTTTTAAATAGAGTTATTAGAATCTCCGAGGAGTACGAAGCTATAACTCCAGGAATCCCTCTTAAGGAAACGGTTAAGAAAGCTGGTCCGGAGGATTATGTCCTGAATACTTTAAAGCGAGAGAAAATCTATCTAATCCAAACTCCTCAAGCCTTCCAGCCAAACTTGATAAAAAAGGCTCACCAAGAGGCTAGGAAAATGAAATGGGACGCCCCGGATGACGCTTATTTAGTAGAAAAATTGGGTAAGAGAGTTAAAATTATTAAGGGGAGTGAATTAAATATTAAAATTACTACCTCTTTGGATTTAAGGATGGCCGAAGTACTTCTCGGAGAAAATATTTTTGTTAAAGGTACCTCCAATTATGGAGAAGTATAAAGGTAGACAAGATGCGGATTGGAATAGGATATGATATTCATGTTTTAGCCCGGGAAAGAAAACTAATCCTGGGAGGAGTAAACATCCCTTTTGAAATGGGATTATCTGGCCATTCTGATGCTGATGTCCTGACACATTCATTAGGTGATGCCCTCTTGGGAGCAGCGGGGATGGATGATATAGGACATTTTTTTCCGGATACTGATCTCCAGTATAAAAATATCTCCAGTTTGATTTTGCTGGAAAAAATTTATTTTATGCTTAAAGAGGACAACTTTCGGATAATTAACCTGGATACAGTTGTGGTTGTGGACAAACCCAAATTGTCTCCTTATATCCCACAAATGAAGGAAAATCTGGCTAAAATCCTGGAAATATCCCCCCGGCAGATAGGAATAAAAGCTACCACCTGGGAGGGTTTTTCCCCGGCAAAAGGCCAAAAAGGAATTTGTTGTTGGGCAATTGCCAATATAGAGAAAATCTCACCGGGATAGTCAAATGAGTCTGAGAATATATAATGCGCTGAGAAAGAAGAAAGAGGAATTTTCGCCCCTGAATGATAATCAGGTGAAAATGTACGTTTGTGGAGTGACTCTTTATGATGAATTGCATCTGGGGCACGCTCGAGCGGCAGTAATTTTCGATGTTATTTATCGCTATCTGAAACACCAGGGCTGGCAGGTAAAATATGTCACTAATTTTACTGATGTAGATGATAAAATGATTGATCGGGCTCAAATGCTCAATTTGAGTATCTACCAATTAGCCGAAAGACTTATGGGAGAATACTCTCAACAGATGCATGCCCTGGGTGTCCTACCAGCTTTGTGTTATCCTCGAGCTACTGAGCATCTTCCAGAGATAATTGACTTAATTAAGAGACTTGAGCGTAAAGGACTGGCCTATGTCTCTGAGGGGGATGTTTTCTTTCGGGTAAAAAAATTCCCTGATTACGGGAAACTTTCCGGGCAGACCCCCTCGGAGCTTTCTGCCGGAGCAAGAATAGAAATCAACGAGAAAAAAGAAGATCCGCTTGATTTTGCTCTCTGGAAGAAATCCAAGAAGGGAGAACCGACCTGGGATAGTCCTTGGGGTAAGGGAAGACCAGGTTGGCACATCGAGTGTTCAGCTATGGCTATGAAGTACCTGGGCGAGACCATTGATATTCACGGAGGAGGACAAGATTTAGTCTTTCCTCATCATGAAAATGAAATTGCTCAATCAGAAGGTGCTACCGGAAAAACTTTTGCCCGATTCTGGATTCATAATGGACTGGTAACTATGAGTCAAGCTAAAATGTCTAAATCCACCGGTAATTTCCTCACCCTAAGAGAGGCCCTAAGGGGCTATCCGGGAGAAATAATAAGATTCTTTTTGCTCTCGGCTCATTATCGTAGTCCCCTTGATTATAACCAAACGAGTCTCAAAGAAGCTTCTCTGGCTCTGAGACGAGTTCACACTTTCCTAAGAAAGGTGGACGACCTGGCTAAACCCCGGGAAGACACACCGGTTCAAAATGAGGAGCAAATAAACCAATTTGACCGGGAGATTGACAGTAATTTTGACAATTTTATCCAAGCTCTAAATGACGATTTTAACACCCCTCTGGCTATCTCGGCTATTTTCCAACTGGTAAAAAAGGCCAATCTTTTTATGGAAAAAGTTGATCTTCTTAATCTCGCTTCCTATAATTCCCTCATTAAAGTTAGGGACAGGATTCGGCAAATGGGTCAGATGCTCGGGCTCTTTCAGGTAAAACAGCAAAAAGAGAGTCCTTCCCTGGAAAGCATAAATGAGCTTCACCAAGAGTTAGCTGGTATCTTCAAGGGTAAAAAGCCGGGGGGATACTTTTCTACCCAGATAGACCAAATAAAATCTCTTCCCCCAAAACAAGTAATTGATCTCTGGGTAGATTACCGAAACAAACTTCGCCGAGAGAGAAACTGGGCTCTGGCTGATGAAATCAGGTCAAAATTAGCTAATCTCGGAATAATTCTCGAGGATGACAAAAAAGGAACTACCTGGCGATGGTCAATGAGGAGTAGGTCAGATCAGGAGGTGGCAGATATATGAGTAAATTACCAATTTATGAGACATTTGAAAAGTCAGAATTGGATCCCAGGCTTAATTGGCTCAATTCCCCAAAAGAATGGTCAATAGATACTGCGAGATCATCTCTAATTGTCCAGCCGGAGGCAAAAACTGATTTTTGGCAGAAGACATACTATGGTTTTGCCGCCGATAATGGCCATTTCTTGTTTGCCGAGATTGAAGATAATGTGGTTATAACTACCCAGGTCAGATTTAGCCCGGTCCACCAATACGATCAGGCCGGATTAATGGTTCGTATCTCACCACAGTGTTGGCTCAAAGCTTGTGTGGAATATGAACCTGATATTCCCAGCAAACTTGGTGTAGTAGTTACTAATTTTGGCTATTCCGATTGGTCAACCCAGGATATTTCTCCGGATCTTAATGAGTTTCTATTGAGAATAAGCCGAAAAGGGAATGATTATATTGTTGAATATCGAGAGAATGATACAAAACCAGGAGAGGGAAGAGAGGGTAACTGGACTCAGATAAGGATGGCTCATCTTCATAACCAGGATAATAGTATTCCTGTCAAGGGTGGGCTATTTGCTTGCAGTCCAAAAGGGGAAGGTTGTGTTGCTGAGTTCGATTTTTTAAAAATAGAAAAACTTTGAATAAAGTAGGGAAAAGGGAAGGCTTTAGCCTTCCCTACCCTTACAACAATCCATCCACTTCCATCATTGCGAGTCTGCCCTTGGGAGGCATGGCAGTCTCATATAGAACAAGAGCTTTCTCTGACGAAGATAAAGTGGTAGCCGCAGGCTTTAGCCTGCGTTTATTTGCGCAGCTTAAAAGCTGCGACTACCATAACCTTTTTACGCAAGTTAAAACTTGCGGCTACCTTTATGAAATCTAAACTATTACAAAAACTTAAGCTGGCGTAGCTCAACTGGCAGAGCGGGTGATTTGTAATCACCAGGTTGGGGGTTCAAGTCCCTCCGCCAGCTCCCACTATTCTTGCCTTTTAGACAGATCTTCTATTATCTCAGTAATCTCACTGAGAGCATCTTTAATCCGCTCTGGATGAGAGGTTCCCCCTTGAGCAAAATCCCATCTTCCTCCTCCGCTTCCTCCACATCGGCGGGAAAGTTCTTTCATAATTTCGTGAGCGGGTAAATTCCTTTCGGTGGAGGCGCTTACCAGAAATGCCTTATCAAAACTGGTAGAAGTGAGTACTACAATCCCCTTTCCCACATCCTCGCGAATTTCTTCTGCTACCGTTCTCAAAACATCGGGGGCAACCTCTCCCCAAGATCCCCTGACCAACTTTACTCCGGTCACCGAAATGGAATCTTTAATCAGTCTATCTTTCTCAGCTTCCAGAAATTTTTTCTGCCAATAGTGTTTCTGCTCTTCTTGCTTATCGCGGTCTTCTCTTAATTGTCTTATCTGGGTGAGCAGGTACTCCCCGGGCGTTTTCTTGCCCCAAATATTAGCTATTTCTTTTAAGAGTTGCTTTTTGCTTTCTAGCTCACTCCAGGCCCGGGCTCCCACCAGCGCCTCAATTCTTCTGATACCAGCGGCTACTGCCGATTGCCCTTTTATGGTCAGACCCCGAATTTCACCGGTTTGCCTAACATGACAACCCCCGCAGACCTCCTGGCTAAATTGACCTACGGTAACTACCCGTACTTTTTCTGCGTATTTATCTTCAAAAAGAGCTATAGCTCCTTCTTTCTCAGCTTCAGATAAAGCTACTTTTTTGGTGGTAACCGGTAGATCATCTTCAATTATTTCATTAACCAGGCGCTCAATTTCCCTGACCTCTTTATCCTTAAGGGGATGAGCATGGGTAAAATCAAAGCGCAGCCTCTCTTTTTCTACCAAAGACCCACTTTGTTTCACCGTTTCCCCCAAAACTTGTCGCAAAGCCGCCTGCAAAAGATGAGTAACTGTATGGGCTCGACTGACTGCTTTTCTAAATTGAACATCTACCTGGGCTACTACTTCCTGGTTCTTTCGCAGATCACCTCGCTGAACCTTAACCTGATGAACGATTACCCCTTTCTTCCGTTGGACATCCACTACTTCAGCTTCCGCCTCTGAGGTAAGAATCTTTCCCCGATCAGCCACCTGACCCCCTCCTTCAGGATAAAAGGGAGTAGAGGAAAGAATTATCGTAGCTTCTTCACCTTTTTGCATAGTCTCCCGGAGTTGACCATTTTTGATAATGGCCAAAATATATGTTGACAGCTCCAATTTCTCATAACCTTTAAACTCCGTTGGATGATCATTCTTCAAAATTGATTCAATCACTTTATTCAGATTGTTCTCATCCAAGCTTACCGGTGTCACGGGGATCTTTCTACTTCTTTCTCTTTGTTCGCGTAAGAGAGTAACAAACTCTTTCTCATCCACGATTAATCCTTCTTCACCGGCTACTTCTTCAATCAAGTCCAGAGGAACACCATAGGTATCATAAAGTTGAAAAACCTTTTTGGAAGGAATAACTTTTAAACCTTCAGTCCTGATCTCTTTAACTACTTCTTCCAGAAGCCTCATTCCTCGCCATAAGGTAGCTTGAAAGGAAGACTCTTCGGTGTGAATAATCCGAGAGATACGTTCGATAACTTCTTTCTTCTTGATTTGAGGATAAGTTTTCCCCATTACTTCAGAGACCACGGAAACACCCTGATATAAAAAAGGCTCATTTAGACCTAACTTTCTTCCGTAACGCAAGGCTCTCCGTAAAACCCGTCGGACCACATATCCCCGGCCCGTATTGGAAGGTATAACTCCTTCCTCGATCAAGAAGACCAGTCCTCGTAGATGATCAGAAATTACCCGGAAGGATTTTTTGTCTTCTTTCTGGCCGGAAACATCGCTCAGCCAGGAGATAATAGGAAGAAAAATATCGGTCTGGTAGTCGTCCTGGACTCCTTGTAGAACACCGGCTACCCTTTCCAATCCCATACCTGTATCTACATTTTGGGCCGGTAAGGGAGAGAGTCTTCCGGAAGAATCCCGATTGAACTGCATGAAAACCAGGTTCCATATCTCTACCCAGCGTGCGCATCTACAACCTGGTCCGCAGTCAGGTTTTCCACAGGAAAAGTGTGAACCTCGGTCAAAAAATATCTCTGTATCCGGTCCACAGGGTCCGATTTCGGCGGCCGACCAAAAGTTATCCTCTGCACCCTTTTTAAGAATTCGGGAGCTCGGTATTCCCAGTTTCTCCCAGATAGATAGAGTTTCATCATCATCCTTAAATATGGTTGTCCATATTTTTTCTCTTTTTAAGCCCAGTTCCTTTTCCACAAATTCCAGACCCCATTCACAGGCATCTTCTTTAAAATAATCCCCGAAAGAAAAATTACCCAGCATTTCGAAAAGGGTGTGGTGATAGGGAGTTTGGCCTACTCTTTCTAAATCATTGGTACGAAAACAAAGTTGGCAGGTGGTAAGCCGGGAGGCGGGGGGTTCTTTTTCCCTCAAGAAAAAGGGCTTAAAAGGAACCATTCCGGCAATGGTAAAGAGAAGCTCTGGGTCATCCACAGAAAGAGGAGCCGAGGGTTGCACCAAGTGTCCCCTTTTCTCAAAGAATTTTAAGAATTTTTCCCGAATTTCATCTACCTTCATCTTTCTTATCTCCAAAGTAAATATTTTACAGCATGTTTAGAGGATCCACATCTATGGTGACTCTGAGATTAGAGAAAGAACTCAGGAGAGAACCAATTTTTTGCCTTAAGATTTTGTTTTCCCCAGCGGGATCTTCTATTTTCAACATAAGTTGAGAGCGATATTTTCCTCTTAATTTGGGAAATGGACAGGGGGAAGGACCCAGAAATTCTGTTTTAATCTCTTTCAAACGTCTTTCAATTTCCTCACCTACCTGGTTAACTTTCTCGCTGTTCTTACCTTCCCATAAAATTCTCTCCCAATGGATGAACGGTGGATAATTTAGTTCTTTCCTTATCTGAGTTTCCTCCAAATAGAACTGCTCCTGTTTTTCTCCCAGTCCTCGTAAAATATAATGAGTAGGATTGAAAGTCTGTATTATTAGTTCGCTTTCTTTGTTCATTCCTCGAGATATTCTGATAAGAAGTTGAAAAGCTCTCTCGGTAGCCCGAAAATCAGGTAGATTTAAGAGAGAATCCATTAGAACCACCCCGGTCAAGCTAATCCAGGGCAAAATTTCTTCTTTTATTGCCAACCGGGTCCCTATTAGTATATTAATTTCTTTTCGGCGTAGTTTTTCCACCCATCGGGAAACAGGGAAGATCTCTTTTTCTTTATCCGAGTCTATTCGCTGAATCACTATCCCGGGAAACTGACGACATACCTCTCTCTCCAATCGCTGAGTCCCCGTACCCATTGGACTAAGCCGTCTTCCTCCACAGGTAGGACAATATTGAGGAACATTTATCTGATAATTACAGTAATGACACCTGAGTAGATTTTTTAAGTGAAAAGTAAGTCCTATATTACAATTAGGACATCTAATCACCTCTCCACAATCCCGGCAAAGGAGAAATTTGGCATAGCCGCGGTGCTTTAGAAAAAGCAAAGTAACCTGATTTTTTTGCAAACAGGAGGAAATTTTCCTTTTGAGCAACTCGGAAAGCATTTGTCTTTTTTCTTGCCTCAAATCAATTACGCTGATTCGAGGGACTTTACTCTTTTTTTCCCAGAAGAGATCTCGCCATTGTCCCTGATTAATCTTAAACCAGGATTCCAGAGAGGGACTTTGGCTGGTCAGAATCACGGGAAAACCCTCAAGTTCTCCTCGTTTAGTGACTATTTCCCGGGCGTTATAGCGAGGAACCTCTTTTTGTTTATAAGCCGGGTTCTCCTCATCTTCTAATATAAGGAGCCCCAGCAAAGGAAAGGGAGTAAATACCAGAGAACGCGTTCCCAGCGCCAGACCAACCTCACCCCATCTCATTTTTGACCATCTATTATAACGTTGCCGTCCGGAAAGTTTGCTGTAAAAGGTTACTATCTCGCCGGAGTATTCTTTTTTGAGAATTTCTTTAAGAGGAAAAATCTGATTTACCTCTGGAACAATCCAGGCTACCTGTTTTCCCTGCTCTTGACAATCTTTAATTCTATCCAGACAAAACCCGATGCTGCTTTTAGCATCGCTTTTTTTCAAAAAAAGTATGGAGTGGTCCTCTTTATCTTTAATTTTTTCTAATTTTCTCTTCTCGGAATAGAAGGAGAGCAAGGATTTGCTTCCTCCATCAACCAACTTTAAAGGATAGGGAAAAGGATAAAATGTGTACAAAATCTGCCCCAGAGAACAAAAGTAGTAATCTTTTATCCAATAGGCTAGTTTTAAGAGAGTTTGATTAAAAACCGGAATCTCATCTATTACCTGAATAATTTCTCTGATATTCTTCTGGGGAAGTTTTTCTTTGGTTATCTCTATTACTACTCCCACCTTTTTTCTATTTCGGAAAGGTACCAGAACTCTCTTACCAATTTCTATCTCGCCCTTAAATTCAGGAGAGACTTCGTAAGTGAAAAGTTGATCTAGAGGAAGATTCAGGGCAATTCTTATGTAACTCACCCCGGCCTGCTTAATTTTCAGTTTTGTTTCTTTTACCATAATAGTTTAGATTTCCTAAAGGCATCCGCAAGTTTTAACTTACGCCAATAAACGCAGGCTAAAGCCTGCGGCTACCGAATCATCATAGAAGAGCTAAAGCCTGCGGCTACCGAATCATCATAGAAGAGCTAAAGCCTGCGGCTACCGAATCATCATAAGCCTGCGGCTACCGAATCATCATAGAAGAGCTAAAGCCTGCGACTACCACTGTCCAGACCAGAATTTTAAATAACTTACTGGTAGGTAGAGGTAACCTTATTCGCTCTCGGTAAAGAGGGAGAAAAATATTTGGCTCTTCCGCTTTTCATATCGTGGGGGCGTCCTCGGCCTCAACCTGGATATGCAGTTCCTTAAGTTGATCTCTCGCTACCAAGGAAGGAGCTCTGGTTAGTAAGCATATAGCTCTCTGGGTCTTAGGAAAAGGGATGACTTCCCTAATGGAGTGCTCTCCCGCTAAAATCATTATCAATCGCGCCAAACCCAGAGCAATACCCCCATGAGGAGGAGCACCAAAAGAGAGGGCTTCCAGGAGAAAACCAAACTTATCTCTGGCTTCTACCTCATCAATGCCCAAAAGTTTCAAAATACTCTCCTGAATTTTTCTTTGGTGAATCCTTATGCTGCCCCCACCTATTTCTTCTCCGTTCAGAACTATATCGTAAGCCCGAGCCCTTACTTTAGTGGGTGCTTTCTTTAATTTGGGGAGATCCTCTTCTTGGGGCGAGGTAAAGGGATGGTGAAGGGAGGTTAGCCTACCCTGGCTGTCAAATTCAAATAGAGGAAAATCAATTATCCAGACAGGTTGGTAATTATCACGGGGTATAAGATTCAACTCCCGGGCCAGATGTAACCTTAATTGTCCCAGGGCTGCCGCTACAACTTCTGATTTGTCAGCCACAAAAATTATTGCATCCCCCGGTTCGGCCTCCATTTGGGTAATCACCTCTTTTAAAATGTCCTGAGAGAAATAATTGATTAGAGGTGAGGCGATTTCTTTTCCTCTCAATAAAATCCAGCTTATTCCGCTTGCTCCATACAAAGTTACCCAGGATTTCAGATCATCCAGTTTTTTTCGAGAAAATGAGCCGCCACCCGGAACTCTCAAGGCTTTGACCTGACCACCTTTAGCTAAAACGTCATTAAAAACTCGGAAGTTACCCGATGAAATCAAAGAAGAAAGGTCTATCAACTCCATACCAAATCTAAGATCAGGCTTATCTGTCCCGTATCGTCTCAGAGCCTCCTGGTAAACCAGTTTGGGGAAAGGAGTGGGAAGAGAAATTCCCAGGATTTCCTGGAAAAGCAAAGAGAGCATTTCCTCTATCAGCTCAAATATATCTTCCTCCTGGATAAAAGAAAGTTCAATATCTACCTGGGTATGCTCTGGCTGTCTGTCCGCCCGCAGATCTTCATCTCGAAAACAGCGGGCCATCTGAAAATAACGGTCCACTCCAGCTACCATGAGCACTTGTTTAAACAACTGAGGGGATTGAGGAAGAGCATAGAACTGGCCAGGATTAACCCGAGAGGGAACCAGGTAATCACGAGCTCCTTCTGGAGTACTCCGGGTTAAAAAGGGAGTTTCTATCTCCATAAATCCTTTTCCGTCCAGAAAGTTCCGAATGGCTTTGGTCACCCGGTAACGCAGGGAAAGATTTCTCTGCATCACGGGTCTCCGGAGATCTAAATAGCGATATCTCAATCTAACTTCCTCTCCTACCTCAATTTTGTCTTCTGGAGGAAACGGAAGAGGTAGGCAAGGGTTAAGAATCTCCATCTCTTCAACCAGAACTTCAATCTCTCCGGTAGAGATTCCAGGATTAACTGATTCCGCAGGACGTAAGGAAACATGGCCTCTCAAGCTAATCACCCAACCATCTCTCAAAGAATGGGCTTGTCGGTAAGACTCTTGATTTTCCTGGGGATTGAAAACCAGTTGGACTATTCCCCATTTGTCGGATAGATCGATAAAGATTAATCCCCCGTGGTCTCTTCTTTTTCTCACCCACCCAGCCAACACCACTATCTTACCCGTATCCTCTTTAGTAAGGGAACCGCAGAAATGAGTTCTTTTTAACCTCAACTTTTTACCTTTCTCTCTTGCCCTAAGTCTCTCATAATTCCCTCCAGCTCACTCTCGGTCACTTGTTTCTGTTCTCCCGAGTACATATCCCGTAATATGTACTCACCCCGGCGAATTTCGTCCTCTCCTACCATTACCACCCAGGATGCCCCGGCTCTGTGAGCAGATTTTAATTGCCAGGATAAACCTTTAGAATATAAGTTCAGAGAGGCTCTCATTCCCAAGGATCGGCCAAGGGTAACCAGGTGAATTCCCACTTTCTTAGCTTCCTCTCCCACTGTAGCTATATACAACAGTGGTCGAACTCTCATCTGCCTCTCTGTGTCGGGATTATTTAGGGTAGCCAGTAGTCTTTCCACCCCCAAAGAAAAACCAATAGCCGGAGTGGAAGGTCCCCCCAATTCTTCAATCAGATCATCGTATCGGCCGCCCCCACAAATAGCGTCTTGCGCTCCCAGTTGAGTTGAAGTGATCTCAAAAATAGTTCGGGTATAGTAATCTAATCCTCTTACCAATTGATGATCCAGTATAAAAGGAATTTTCATGAAGGTAAGCCCCTCCTGTAGACGAGAAAATTTCTCCTGACAGTCTGGGCATAAGTAAGTAATAATTTCCGGAGCTTTCTCGGTGACCTGGCGACATTGAGCTTTCTTACAATCAAGAATCCGCAGGAGATTAGTTTGATAACGTTGCTGGCAAACCGAGCACAAATATTGGACTTTGCTGGAAAAATACTGCTTCAGTTCCTCTACATAGCGCTTCCGACACTTCTGGCATCCCAGGTAGTTAAGATGAAGATCAAAACTTGCTATCCCTAACTTCCTTAAGAGTTGGAAGGCCATTTCTATAATTTCTACATCCAACCAGGGACTTTCCTGACCAATTACTTCAACTCCGATCTGTCGGAACTCTCGTAAACGATGAGCCTGAGGCCTTTCATATCGGAACATAGGGCCCATGTAATAAACCCGCCATTCTCCTCTTTTACTATTTAGTTTGTGTTCCAGGTAAGCTCTTGCTATGGATGCGGTGGCTTCAGGACGTAAAGATAGGCTTCTTCCTCTTTTGTCTTTGAATGTGTACATTTGTTTACCTACATCCGTTTCTTGACCTACTGTCCGCAAAAATAACTCGGTTTTTTCAAAAATAGGGGTCCTTATTTCCTCAAATCCATAAAGCTGAAAGAGCCTTTCTGCTTGTTTTTCCACCCATTGATATAGGGGCGTTTTAGAAGGGAGGATGTCCTCCACGCCCCGAGGCGAGTAAATCATTATTTACCCTCTTTGATATTTTTCTATCGCCTTGAGGTGTTGTTTGTAGGTATTACTGAACTGGTGGGTTCCGTCTCCTCTGGCTACAAAATACAGATAACCAACCTTGGCTGGATTCAAAACAGCCGCAATACTATCCTTTCCCGGGCTACAAATGGGACCAGGAGGAAGGCCATAGTGAAGATAAGTATTATAAGAGGAGACAGTATTTAATTCATTTTTCCTCAGAGGCACTCCGAAATCACCCAGGGCATATTTTACCGTAGGACAAGCCCCCAGTTTCATGCCCCTCCTTAGACGATTAAAAAAAACAGCAGCAATAATAGCTTTTTCGGAAGAGAACCTAGCCTCTTTTTCCACAATAGAGGCCAGGGTAATAATTTCTTGAAGAGAATAATTCTGGGAAAAACTACTTTCTTGATAAAGAGGAAGAACTACTTTTTCAAAACAAAAAAGAAGTTTTTTGATTACTCGTTGAGGATCTTCGCCCCAGAGAAAATAATAAGTGTCCGGGTAGAGATACCCCTCCAGGGTGCTCTTCGGCAAAGAAAATGATACTCCCTCTTGAAAAAATGCTGGATTTTCTACTAAGGATAGAAATTCATTTTTATCCAACATTAACTTTGTATGGAGTGTTTCTGCTACTTTCCACTTAGGTAGACCCTCTGGAAAAGTAACTTTAAAAAGTTTAACCTCTCCCTTTTTAATTTTTGACAATACTCCCACCATACTGGGAGAGTCAAATTCATATACTCCTGCTTTTAAGTCCTTTCCCCAGTTTAAAAGACGACAAAGAAAAACAAACAAGAACTTACTTTTTATTATTCCCTGATCAGAAAGAATTTGAGCTATTTCCAGAGAGTCTACTCCTTGAGGAATGTTAACCGTTACTTTCTTGACGCCAGAGACGGAAAAAAAAAGACAAAATACAAATAGAGCTACCATTAAAAAAATTCCTACCCTAACAGCTTCTTTCCATTTCCACCTCCCGGAGCCATTCATTATTGCATTCTCTTACTCGGTCGCTAGGGGCGACTTTTTTCATCAGTGATGTTGCCTCTCACTATCCAGATAATTCTGGAGAATAATGATAGCAGCCACTTTATCTCTTAACTTCTTTCGTTGAGAAAAACCAACCTTTCCCTCCTTTAATACCCTCTCGGCCGAAACCGATGAAAATCTTTCATCAAAAGGGACAACAGCGACATTTATTCGAGACTGAAGGTTATTAATAAAGAGACGAACTTTTTGAGCTTGTTTCCCTTCCTCTCCCGCATTATTTTTCGGTAAACCAACAACAATCTTTCCAATTTTATATTGCTTCACTAATTCTTCCAGGTATTCAAGACAGATAGATAGAGAAAACTCTTCTCCTCGAATTGTCTTAATTCCGCGGGCAATAGTGTTAGAAGGATCACTGATAGCTATTCCCAGACTTTTGTCTCCTACATCCAGACCTATTATGGGCATTACTTCATTTCCCCTACCCTATTCCAAAAAAAATAGTATTCTGTTGCAATTTTCACAGTGGGTGATTTCTTCCTGATGTTTGATCTGTCCTACCAGAGAAGGAGAAACTTTCATAAAACAGCCCTGGCAGATATTTTCCTTTACAAGAACCACGGCCAATCCTTCTCCTCTTTGACGCAATTGTTCATAAAGTTTCCAATGGTAAGGGTCTAACTGATGAGCCAACTCTTCCTTTTTTTCCCTCAGTTGTTCTATTAGATGAGAAACATCCGCTAGTTCTGATTTCAGATTTCGTTTCTTTTGATTAAGTTCAATCCTAATTTTCTCTAATTTTTCCTTTAAATCAGGAAGAAATTGGCCAAGCTCCTCTTCTTTTTCCATTAATTCCAGAAGAATGTCCTCTGTTTCCCTTTTCTTATTGTCCAAAACACTAATTTCTTTTTCCAGGGCTTCAAATTCCTGTTTCGATTTTATTTTGTATTTCTCATTATCGTGTTTGGCTAAGACAGGGTCAATTTCGTCTATTTTTTTTTCTTTTTCTCCCATTGGTATCGGCGTTCCTAAATTTGAAGAGTCTATTTTCTCCGGTGCAAATGGCGTAAAAAGGATAAGTTTATTCGATCCCTCCTCTTATCGTTCTCAAATGGCTGGTGAGGTGAAAGACTTTAGTTATAGTAGATGTCTCTCATCCAAAGAAGCCAGGAGAATGGATAGATTTACTCAGTTAGGGATGGTGGCTGCTGACGAGGCTTTTAAGGAAGCCGGACTAAATGTTGATAGCGAGACTCCCTCCATAATAGGTGTTCTGGTTGGCTCAGGTGTAGGTGGTCTGACCACCATCGAAAGAGAAGAAACTAACTTGCTCCGGAAAGGTCCCAAACGGGTTAGTCCCTTCCTTATTCCTATGCTAATAACGGATATTACCTCTGCTCAGATTGCTATTCGCTACGGATTTCGTGGTCCGAATCTTTCCATTTCAACTGCTTGCGCTACGGGAAATCACTCTATCGGGGAAGCCTTTAAAATTATTCAGAGAAACCAGGCCGATGTCATGATGGCAGGTGGAACTGAAGCAGCCATCACGCCTCTGGGATTGGCCGGATTTTGCTCCATGCGTGCTCTTTCTACCAGGAATGATCAGCCCGAAAAAGCATCTCGTCCTTTTGATCGAGAACGAGATGGGTTTGTTATGGGAGAAGGTGCCGGGATTGTGGTACTGGAAGAGCTGGAGAGAGCCAAAAAAAGAGGAGCTAACATTTGGGCTGAAATCGTGGGTTTTGGAATGACTGCAGATGCTTACCACGTTACCCAGCCGATGGAAAATGGGTCGGGACTCAAAATGGCCATGGAGCAAGCCTTAAAAGACGCCGGGATAAATGCGGAAAAAGTAGACTATATAAATGCCCACGGAACTTCCACTCCTCTCAATGATAAAGTTGAAACCAAGGCGATAAAGCAACTCTTTAAAAACAAGGCCTATCAAATTCCGGTTAGCTCAACTAAATCAATGACCGGCCACCTTTTGGGAGCGACCGGGGGAGTGGAGTTAATTTCTTGTGTTCTGGCTCTTAACCGAGGCCTTATACCTCCGACGATTAATTATGAGACATTTGATCCGGAATGTGATCTGGACTATGTTCCTAACCAAGCTCGGGAAAAAAAAGTTGAAGTAATTCTTTCTAATTCTATGGGTTTTGGGGGACACAACGCCGTCTTGATAGTAAGAAAATTTCTTGAGTGATACCTCATATAAGTTTTTCAATCATATCAATGAAGCTAACAGAAAACCGTAACCAAACATTAAAAAGACTGCAAAAAGATTTGGGAATTAAGTTTCACGATCTGGAAATCCTTAACCGGGCTCTCACCCACAGTTCGTATGCCAAGAGCTTTTCATCAAAAACCTTTACTGATAACGAGAGACTCGAATTTCTTGGTGATGCTGTTTTAGAGCTGGTAGTCTCCGAGCAAATATTTCGTCAATACCCGGACTTGGGCGAAGGAGATCTGACAAAAATGAGGGCCCGATTCGTTTCTGAGGAATATCTGGCCACTCGGGCTCGCGAGATTAAACTGGGGTGTTACCTGCAGGTTAGTCAGGACCAAGAGGAAATACGGAGCCAGGATGCAGTTTTAGCAGATACCTGTGAGGCTTTACTGGGAGCTATATATCTGGATCAGGGTCTTAAAGGGGCTAGAAGCTTTTTGTGGAAGTGGTTTATTGAAGGGTATCCTGAGGGGATGGAGGACTTCAAATCTCTCCTTCAGGAATATACCCAACTGATGTATAACATTCTCCCCCGATACCGGGTGGTTCGACAATTGGGTCCCGAACACAATAAGAAATTCCAGATAAATGTTCAGGTGAGAGACCGGGTTCTGGGAAAAGGGTGGGGTCCTAGCAAGAAAAAGGCAGAAAAGATGGCCGCTAAGATAGCCTGGAATAGACTTACCTCTGGGAATAGTAGTCCATCATAGGTGGCTTAGGGAAAATGACAGCTTTAATGATCAGTCCCTCGGGGGTCAGAGGAGTAGTAGGCCAAGGATTAACTCCTGAAGTGATGGTAAGGTTTGCCGCTTCCTTCGGTTATTGGTCCGGAGGAGGCACGGTGGTCGTGGGTTCAGACACCAGGACTTCCCGGGAAATGTTTAAACATGCTGTTTTGGCCGGGCTTCTCTCTACGGGTTGTCAGGTGATTGATGTGGAAATATGTCCCACTCCTACTTTGCAGTTCATGGTAGAGGAACTTCAGGTTGATGGGGGGATAATGATTAGTGGAAGTCATAACCCGGCGGAATGGAATGCCTTAAAATTTATTCGAAGTGACGGTCTTTTTTTGTATCCTCATCAAATAGAGGAGATAGTTTCCCTTTATGATAAAAACGTGATAAAGAGGCAGACTTGGAGGGGTATAAAGACCGTTCAAAAGGATGCTTCAGCTATATTCCGTCATCTGAAAAAGATTCTTGATACTTTTGCTCATCAGGAAATCGCCCGGCGTAAATTCAAGGTGGTTATTGATGCCTGTAACGGAGCTGGATCTTTGGTTAGTCCACTGCTCTTGCGTCGGCTTAATTGCGAAGTTGTGGAAGTTAACTGTATTCCCAATGGATTTTTTCCTCATCCACCTGAGCCAATTGCGGCTAATCTGACAGAACTAGCCAAAACAGTGAAACTTTGTGGTGCAGATGTTGGTTTTGCCCATGATGCTGATGCCGACCGATTGGTGATTGTTTCAGAAACCGGAGAAATTTTGCCAGAAGATTATACTCTTCTTTTAGCCGCTGAGGCCACCCTGAGGAAAAGGAGGGGCCTGGTAGTGACCAACGTTTGCACTACTGATGCTCTTGAAGAGGTGGCCGCCCGCTTTGCTTGTCCGGTTAAGCGGACCAGGGTTGGTGATGTTTATGTCTCTCGCTGCATGAGGGAAGAAAGAGCCGTAGTAGGAGGAGAAGGAAATGGAGGAGTAATTATCCCAGAAATTCATTATGGCCGAGATGGAATAGCTGCCATAGCTCTTATTTTAAAGTATTTAGCTGAGGAAAACAAATCCATCTCCGAGTTAGCTTCGAGGCTACCCCGTCGTTGGACCATTAAGGAGAAATTATCTCTGAAGCAATCCTTTTCGGACATCAGAAAAAAGTTGCAAGAAAAATTTGCGGACTATGAGTTTAATCTTATTGACGGGATCAAGATTATTTTCCCGGAAGGTTGGGTCCATCTGAGACTTTCACGAACCGAACCAGTGCTGCGGATTATTTCTGAGGCCAAAGATAAAGGAACGGCTACCATTATCCATCAACGGGTTCTCAGTCTACTGTTGCCTTCTGTTCTATAGGTAAGGTGACAGATCTTAGTCCTTCAGTTTCCCTAAAATTTTGAGCAGCAATCTTCAGCCAGGGTAGCCGCAGCTTTTAAGTTGCGTAACTGAGACAAAATTACCACCTGTATCGCCAGGGAGAAAATACCGAGAAAAAGAATGCCAGGGAAATTTTTGGGGAAGTAAGGTTGGTCATTTGACTTCCGGATAGGTAATATTATAATGGAATGGCCTGTTTTTTTCTTACATTGTTCGAGATCGCCAGAGGAAGAATAAAATGAATATACAGTTTTTGTTGAGCCAGATGGGGGAAAAGAACGCTTCTGATCTACACGTAGTGGCTGGAGTTGCCCCGGTGTATCGTATTGATGGAAAACTGCAGGCGGCCAAAAATGATGATATTCTCACCGGAAAGGAGACGAGGAATCTAGTTTATTCTTTAATGACCGCCGAACAAAGAGAAGAGTTTGAAAAAACTCGGGAACTGGACTTCTCTTATGGGATAGATGGAGTGGGGCGTTTTCGGGTTAACGCGCATTATCAAAGGTCTTCAGTGGCTGCTTCTATCAGAATGATTCCCGACAAAGTTCCTTCTCTTGCTGAGCTAAGTCTTCCCTCTATCCTGGGCCAATTGGCTCTGAAGAATGATGGCTTACTCTTGGTAACCGGTCCCACCGGTTGTGGAAAATCCACCACTCTTGCTTGTTTGGTTGATATTATAAACAGGAAAAAATCAGTTCACATCATAATAATAGAGGATCCTATTGAGTACCTGCATTCTCACCAAAAAAGTGTGGTAGAACAGAGAGAAGTGGGCGGAGATACCCTGTCTTTTACTGCCTCACTGAAATATGCCTTACGTCAGGATCCCGATGTCATCTTAATTGCCGAAATGCGAGACCTGGAGACCATATCTACAGCAATTACGGCGGCTGAAACCGGACATCTGGTAATGGCTACTCTCCACACGCCGGATGCGGCCGGGGCCATCGATAGAATTACTGATGTTTTTCCCTCCTACCAACAATCTCAGGTAAGAATGCAACTGGCCAGTTCGCTAATAGGGGTGGTTACTCAAGCTCTTCTACCTCGGGAAGATAAACACGGCCGGATTCCCGCGGTGGAAATACTCATTTGTACGCCAGCGGTGGCCAATTTAATTCGTACCGGGAAAACACATCAAATATTTACTTCTATGCAAACCGGGTCTCAATATGGTATGCAAACAATGGACCAAGCTCTGCAGAATTTGGTAAAAAGAAGATTGATTAGTATGGAAACAGCTTTACAGAGAGCAAGAGACCCAAATAAATTCAAAAGTTTCGTATGAAATTATGAGAATTAAATGAACTTAGAAACTCATTTCTATACTAAGGAAATATTGGAGAAGGGGAGAGAAACTCTTCTCTGGTCATTCATTGCTTTTTCTGTAGCAGTTATTCTTTCCCGTCTAATTGTCCTTGATGTGGAGCGAGGAAGGAAAATTTTTGGATATTTCTACATAAAAGGTTACCACATCCATCACTTTTATTATGGGATTATGTTACTTATCATCTCCAACTGGTTATCTCTTATCCATTACAGAAATCTGCACAAGCGTCTTTTTAGGGGGATTGCCAGTACCCTTTTTGGGGGAGGGTTGGGGCTGGTGATGGACGAATTTGGTCTACTCTTGACTATGGAATTTGGCCTCAAGGGCAATTACTGGGCTCCTCAGTCTTACTATGCTATGGGGATAACTGCCTCCATATTTGTTATCCTGATCATTCTTGTCAACGCTGACTAAATAAGTTATATTCCTTCCTATTTTTCTGAAAAAGATGGAAAATATGTACATCCGGGAAAAGGCTCGAGACTATGCTTTGAGACTTTTGACCTATAGAGAACGGAGCCGATACGAAATTGGAAATAAGTTAAAGGAAAAGGGATACGACCAGGAAATTATCAAAACTGTTCTTACCCGTCTGGAGAACAGTAATCTTTTAAATGACCGGAGATTTGCCCAAAACTGGGCTATCAGCCGGCTTAAGAGAAAATACAGCAGTTTGAGAATTTTTGCTGAATTGAAAAAAAAGGGCGTGGAAGAAGAAATAATTAAGCAAGTTCTCAGAGAAGCTTTTTCTGAAGTTGATGAATTTGACCTGGCTCTTGGTTTAATTCACCAGAAAAATCTTTCTCTCAAAAATAGAAATCTACAGCAGATGCGGAGAATTGCTGGAATGCTTCAGCGGCGAGGTTTTTCTTTTTCCACCATCAGACGAGCGATCGACCATTTATCACGTCAGGATCAAGAAAGCTAAAGTAACTTTTCATCTGACCTAAGGATCGATAACGAACCGCTGCTTCCGCAAGCCCATCTTTATTTGTCTTCTGCTCTTTTTAGATACGGCAATAATTATTCCCATTAACATTACTAATCCTCCCACCAAGAAAAAAAGAGAGATCTTCTGCCGGAAAAAAATGAAAGAGAATATTACCGTTAAAGGTGGATTGAGAAACACAAAAAGTGAAACATTGGAAGCCTTCCAGTGTTTCACCCCAATTAACCATAAAGAAAAGCCAACAATGGTGCATCCAATGGAAAGAAATGTCAGCCAGAATATCTCAGTCAGATTAAGACTGATAGCTTTTTCCATCAGATTTCGGTTTATTCCCAAGTACAGGGGCAAACATCCCAGCGAGAGAGTAACGTAGTTTAAAGCAACGGGGGAGTACTTTATGGTCAGTGGCTTTACCACTACCGTATACATCGCCCAACTAAGCGCAGCCAGTACAATCACCAGGGCAAAGTGAAGTTTGTCCAGAGGGATAAGAGCAGTTTCAGTTAATCCTACTTTTCCCAGGAGAACAACTACCACCAAGCCGGCAAAGGCCATAAGAGTACCGATTGCTCTTCTCAGAGTAAACGACTCCTTCAATAACTGGGCGGCCAGAACCAAGGTAAAGAGGGGATTAAGTGAAATCAACAGTGAACCTGCATTGGCGTTGATATAACTCATTCCGTAATAAAGAAGAAGATTGTACGATATAACAGCTAAGAGCCCTGCAACAATTAATCTCAGATAATGATTTCGCATCATCTCAATGAACTGCTTTCTATAAAAGAGACCGACGATAAGCATACTGATTATTCCCACCGGAATGAATCTGAGCTCAATCAATTGGAAAGTAGTCAGTTTTTGCTTTAGGACACTGATAGCAATGAATGCGTTAGACCATATTATGAAGGTAACCAGAAGAACCAGAAATACTAAGATTTTGCTATTTTTCACTGAGAACGGAAGAAAGCTGAACTTACAGATTTTCCTAGGAAGCGTACCAGAAGAAGAGGAGGAATCAATAATACGATAGCGGCGGCATTTACCATTCCCCATGGTAACTCCTTACCAATCGCTGCTATTGCCGCAACCGAAACCGGTAAAGTCACATTAGTTGATGTCAGTGATAAGGCCAATAGTAGTTCATTCCAGAGAAGAATAAACGTAAAAACAAATCCACCCATCAAATTCGGCAAAGCGAGAGGAAGAGAGATCTTAAGGAAAGTCTGTATGTAGGAACACCCGTCTAATTTAGCTGCCTCTTCACATTCGATGGGTATGGTTTCAAATGGGGATATTGATAACCACATAACAGTTGATATAGAAATTACCAGATAAGTAGTAATCAAGGCTATGCGACTATCATACAAACCGACATCTAACCATAAAGTAATAAATGGAATGGCAATAGCAACTGGAGGAAGAAACCGCAAAGACAAAGGAAAGAACTGTAAATGGGGTTTTAGTTTTTGTGTGCTTCTGGCAGTAGCATAAGCTGCTGGAACTCCAAAAAGGATTCCCAAAATAAGTGCACTTGCACTAACAATAACACTGTTTTGAAGACCATTTAGAATACCTTCTCTTGCGAAAACTGCTTTATAATTAGATAAAGTAGGTTCAAATACTATTTTGGGAACAGGGGTGACCAGGTCACGAAGTTTCTTGAATGATCCTAATAATGTCCAGGCAATGGGGAAAATCGTGATGAACACTATGAGGCATATTATTGTATATACAAATATCTTTTTCACTTTAAACTCCACCCTTGACATAGCTTCCAAACAATGGCAAATGATATTATAGTTCCAACCAACATCAGTACTGCCATGCTGGAAGCGTAAGAAATCCTGCCCACCAGTCCGATACCAGTTGTATAAGCATATAAATCTAATGTCTCTGTAGATATACCCGGGCCTCCCTCAGTCATAATGTAGATTAAGTCAAAAGAACGCAGTGATTCCACCATTTTTACAAAAGCTAAACTAAGTAATGGAGAGAGAATAGAAGGGAAAACAATATATCTGTGGACCTGCCAGTTATTTGCACCATCAACTCTAGCAGCCTCTATGGGTTCTGATGGCAAGGATTCCAGAATTCCTAAAATAATAACTGCAAAAAGCGTAGCCCATTGCCATATATCAACTACAGCTATGGAAAAAAGGGCTGTTTTAGGGTCACAAAGCAAAGCGATAGGTTTTATGCAAATGAGACCAAGTACGTAATTAATAATCCCTATAATTGGTGAGTATATGTATCTCCATATATAAGCGGCAGATACCCGAGGTACAATAACTGGTAAAATTAGAAGAATTTGCATAAGGTTCTTTGCTCGAAGGGGGACATATTCAAAAATGAAAATGGCTAAAAATATGGCGATCAGCATAGTACTAAATACAGTTATCACTTCCCAACTTGCTGATACCTTAATGGAATTAATAAACCGACGATCCGAAAATAACTCTTTATAATTATGCAAGCCAATGCATTGGTAAGTTTTGTATCTTAATTCTCTATTTTGAAAGCTCATCTCAACTGCTCTAATGGTGGGAACAATAGATATTATGATTAATACAAGAATGGCAGGTAATATAAAGAGAGTCGCTGATTTCCTATTAGTCATTTTTCCAATTACCCGATACAAAATTCACCAGGAGGCTCCGCTAAACAGGAAAGTTTCAGGATGCCAAGTCGTTTTCCGATCGATAGAATCCCATAACAACTGCTTAGATATCAACAAGATCTCCTTAGTTACAACACCCCAATATTCTGGTAAGCTTATATTTGACTCTTTGCAAACAAATACTGTTAGTTCTATAACCAGAATGCGGATCTTGATTAGCTTTATCAAATATTTTGATTCACCAACCAAGATCCTGCATTCCCACGGTCTAAGCCAACAATACTAGTACCAGAACCACCATGGACGTCAAAAATGCCCTCTGTTTATTCACTTATTCTCTTCTTCGAGCAAGCACTCCTTTTGCGTATTCATTCGCTTCATTGAGAGCATCTTGAATGTTTGTTCTTGATCCACTAAACAGTTCTTCTAATATTACCCCAAGTCGATCTCCAATTTCAGGCCATTCTGGTATTGCCCAAATCAGTAATTCTGTAAGTGGATCCGTTTCCACAATAGTTTGTCTTATTTCGGGCTTAACCTTTTCCTTGAATAACGGATGCTCTAAAGTACTTTCTCTGGCATAAGAATTGAAATAACCTTCCTCGAGTCGTTTCACTTCCTGATCTTTACTGGTCATCCAGGCAATGAACAGTCCCGCAGCTTCTCTTACTTTTTCACTTTTACATCCAGCTTTGGATATACCAATACCGTGTGCATATCCTGCTGAGATTAGTGGACGTGGAGGTGGAGCATATCCAACCTTATCCACAACGACAGATCTTTCGGGATCTTCCATCCAATCTGCAAAAACATTTGTCTCTATTATGAAAGCTGCTTTGGCTGATCTAAAAGCTTCTACGTTGTCACTCCAATCTGAACTGGTAACGCCTGGTGGACCATATTCCAGCAGTTCCATGTATTTCTTCGTTGCTTGTACGGCTGCTTGAGAATTAATAGTAGGTTCTCCACTTTCATCAACCCAGTCTGCACCAAACCCCTTAAAGAAAGGTGCCCATCTCCAAACATTCATTCCTGATCCTCTTTCACCACGGGCTACCCAACCATAAATCTCTGGAGGATTCTGTATTTTCTTAATGGCATCTTCTAATTCTTCCAATTTTTTGGGTACAGCAATACCTTTCTCCTGGAGGATATCCTTTCTGTACATAAAGAAATCTCCTCCACCCGTCGTAGGCGCAAAATAGGGTATGCCTTCGTAACTTCCTATCTTTACAAAGGAACCAAAAAAATCATTGAAATCATACTCGCTGGCATAGTAATCAAGCAATGGGAGTATCCACCCTGCGGAGGCAAATTCTGCAACGTTTGCTTCATCCAGATAGTAAACTTGATAGCTTCCAGCTCCAGTGGAAGCATCTAATCTGGATTTCGCCCGCCTGTCTTTTTCACCAAAGTCAATGATTTTCACCTTGATTCCAGTTTTAGCCTCAAACTCAGACAAATATTTTTCTGCAACTACCATTTCGTTGTGAGGCTGTGACAACACCTTAATGGTTACACCTTTATACTCTTCACCTTGACCCACAGGAACAAAGACAATTGTCAATGCCAGCAGAAAAGTAATTGCCGCAAGCATCCTATGTGCTTTCATTCTCTTGTACCTCCTTGTGTTTTGGAACTGATATGATTCTTAGATTGTTCATACTTTGCTATTACGCTGTGATCACCTCCTTTTCAGCCTCTTAGGCACACTCTTTGACGTCATGGTTAACCGCCCAAAACTTTCAAAAAAATAACTCATCTCAACCACCACTGCTCTCACCCAGGTGCGCCATATTGGTATGGCCACCAGATAATATTACTACGCCGTCTCGTTTTGTCAATTTCCAGACAACACTGAAAAATTGAAAGTAGGTTCCGATCCTTTGTCCAGATGAAAAGTGTGCAGTATCGTTATAGCCAGCTAAATACGATTTGCCCAAATCTCCCACAATGTGTTACAATACATCAAAACAACTGTTGATACAACCGAGTCTTGATTCTTACAACAGTTGACCTACCTCAAGTCTTGGAAAGGCTAAATTATTCTGTCAGGCTACTTCAGCAAAAATAGCGACCTGCTTGGGAGGACGACTCCCTACTGCAAAGGAAACATAAGCAAAAGTCTTCGTTTTTTACCTGTCCAGGAGTTGACATATCGTTTTATAATGCTATAAATATTTTAGCTGGGCCGTTAGCTCAGTCGGTAGAGCATCGGCCTTTTAAGCCGAGGGTCGCAGGTTCGATCCCTGCACGGCTCACCCGTCCCCATAGTCTAACGGATAGGACACTGGGTTTTCATCCCAGCGATGGGGGTTCGACTCCCCCTGGGGGCACCGCGGGGTTAGCTCAGTGGAAGAGCGCTTGCCTTACAAGCAAGAGGTCGTTGGTTCGAACCCATCACCCCGCACCACTTTTTTTGTAAATGAGGCGTAAAGCTGCAGCTTTACGCCTCATTTGGACAGGACGTGTCCGTACGCGGGCACCTCAATGACGGAAGGAAGAGAAAGGATTACTGTGCTCAAAGATTTGGGTTTACTCATAAGTCTTCAGAATGTCGATATAGAACTGGATAAGAATAAGAAGAAAAGTGAGGAAATAATAACCCAGGTTAAAGAAGCGGATGAGAAAAGCGAAAAAGTTGAAAATAATTACAAAGATAAAAAAGAAGAATTAAAAATCACCCGAATCAAAAAGAGAGAAAAAGAAAAAAAAATAGACGAAATTGACCCTGTCTTAGCCAAACACGATAATGAGAAATACAAAATAAAATCGAAACAGGAATTTGAAGCC
>AQRW01000179.1 GCA_000402295.1 Candidatus Aerophobus profundus SCGC AAA252-L23 | reverse complement strand
ATCACTACTGCATTAGCACCCTGAGGCATGGGTGCCCCGGTCATAATCCTCACCGCCTTACCACTTACCACTACCTTCCTGGTGTTGTGCCCGGCTGGAACATTAGCTATTACTTCCAGGGCAATGGGCTTGTTCTTACCAGCAGCATTTGTGTCACTGGAAACGACCGCATAGCCATCCATAGCCGCTCTACTGAAGGACGGAACATCAAAACCAGCCTGGATATCCTCCGCCAGAGTCCGGCCCAGAGAAGCCAAAAGACTCACTTTTTCCGGAGATAGAACTCTGACTTGAGACAGAACAGTTTCAAGCGCTTTTTCCAGCTTAATCATCTAAGAACCTCCTAAGGTCGAAATTGTCTTCTCGCCTGCAAGATCTCCCGTTCTATTTACTTTCTTACCCTTCGCTATCTGCATCTTCTGGTACCAAATGCACCGCCGAAGCTTTGAAGGTAAGATATACTTCCTTTCCTGGAGCAAGATGCAGGTCGTCCTTCGATCTTTTGGTTAGCACCACTACCAAATGGATTCCGCAGTCAACCGTTGATTCAACCAGTCCTCCCCTTTCCACCATTTTGATGATTTTTCCTGGAAAACAGTTGCGGGCACTCGAGACCAGAGGACTAACTGAGACCAAAATCTCCTCTGGCCTGAGGAAAGCACATACCTGCTCGCTCTTCGCCCCTAAATCCGCATCAGCAGGAACAATCTCTATCTTGAGCCGATTCAGATCCAACACGGTAGCTCCGTTCTCTCGTACCAGTTTTCCCCGGAATAGGTTGGCTATTCCCATAAACCTTGCCGAAAAGAAAGAAGAAGGGGAGGAAAAAACCTTCCCCACATTACCTTCTTCGACTACCTTCCCTCCCTTCAAGAAATACACCTGATGACCAAATCTTTCCGCCAGCCGGAGATCGTGGGTTGATAAAACCACTGTCTTATTAGATTCACTCTTCAGGTGAAAGATGAGATCTTCCACGATTTTCTTGCTGACGGGGTCCAAACCGTTGGTTGGCTCATCCAAAAACATTACCTTGGGATCGAAAACCAAAGCTCTGGCTAGAGCTACCCTTTGAACCTCTCCTCCCGACAAGGTCAGGGCCAACCTGTTTTCCATTCGGGAAAGACCTACTATCTCCAAGAACTTTAGTACCTTCTGCCTGATGTTCCTCTCCTTTCTGACTTTTAACCCATAGGCAACATTGTTGAACACAGTAGTGTGAAACATGGCTGATTCTTGAGCCACCAGAACCATTCTCCGCTGCAAGGAGATTCTGTCTAATTCATCGCTATTCTTACCGTCGTAGTAGATCTTTCCTCTCGTGGGTTTCTCCAAGAGGTTCAGTATTTTCAGCAGGGTAGTCTTTCCCGCACCATTGGGCCCAATTAGGCAACTCACTTTATTCTCTCGAATTTCTAGGTCCACGTTGTGGAGAGCGACTTTGTGGTCGAAGCTCTTACTCAGCTTTTCTATCTTAATTCTCATCGTCTTCCTGTTCCCTGTAACAATTGAAGGGGGACACTAATGACACCACAGGTAATTAAGAGGATTATGCCTAAGATTATAGCCAGTTCAAATCTTCCTTTCATCGTCTCCAGAGCTATGGCCGTGGTCATAACGCGGGTACTCCCTGCAATGTTTCCCCCTACCATCATGGTCATTCCCGTCTCCCCCACCAGACGAGCAAAAGCCATAATGAGGGCTGCCATCAAGCCATATCGTGATTCTTTGAACATGGTGGCAATGAGCTGAGATACATTAGCACCCAGAGTGAGAGCTGTTTCTCTGACTTTCTTAGACACACTTTGAAAGGCTACCAAGCTCAAGGAAGTCAGGATAGGAATTGCCAAGAGGGTCTGAGCCGCAACCATAGCCCAAGGAGTATAAAGCAAACCAACCGCCCCCAGGGGACCCTGTCTGCTGAGGAGCAGATAGACAATCAATCCAATAGCTACTGCTGGAACTGCAAGCAGACTGTTGAAGATACTGACCAAAACTCTTCGGCCGGGAAAATCCTTCAAAGCAAGGACAAGACTCAGGGGAAGACTGATCAAAGACGAAAGAAAGACGGCGGTTGACGAGATCCGAAAGGACAGAAGGACAATGTCCAGGACCTCCCTGTCAAAAGCAGAGGCAAGTTGGGCTAATTGACGCCAGCTTTCTGTCAGATAGGCCACTTATTGCTCTTCTTTGGCATCAGCGAAGAACAGGGGTTCTCCGAACTCCGCCAACCCGTATTGATTGATGATTTCCTGCCCTTCTTTCCCGGTTATGTAGTCTACCAACTGCATTGCCAAATCATATCTTACCCAGGAATACTTCTGGGGAGAAACCGGGATAATACCATAGGAGTTGAAGAGACACGTATCTCCCTCACAGAGGACAGTCAAATCAAGCTCTTTCTGTAGATGAAGGTAGGTTGCCCGATCACTCAAAGTGTAGGCCCTCTTTTCATTGGCAATGCGCAAGGTGGTGGCCATCCCACCGCCAGATTGAACATACCAGCCTCCTTCTGGACTGATCCCCGCCATCTTCCACAGACTCATCTCCTTGATATGAGTCCCGGAATCATCCCCCCGAGAAACAAAACCAGCCCTGCTCAAAGCAATTCTCTCTAAGGCAACCAGGACATTCTTTTCACCCCGAATTCCAGCTCCATCCTCAGCTGGCCCAACGATGATAAAATCGTTGTGCATTACCTGATATCTTTTCGTCCCCTGGCCCTGGGCTACAAACTCGTCTTCTAGATTCCGGGCATGCACCAAAACTACATCGGCATTACCGTCTTTGGCTATTCTAATGGCTGCCCCGGTGCCCACGGCAATCACCTTCACTCTCACTCCGGACCTTTCTTCAAAAGGGGCCAGGAGGACATCCAATAGACCCGAGTTTTCCGTGCTGGTAGTGGTAGCCAACTTGAGCTCTTGCTGAGCGGCTTCTCCCGGCAATGGCGAGGCACCAACAGCCAGGATAACAAGGCTACTCACCAACCATGCAATCCACACCTTGCTTTGAGATTTTATCATCTGCACTTCTCCCCCAGTCAATTTAACAAAAAGAACCGATCTCCCGTGTCGGCAAAAGATCGGTTCTTAGACTCTTCTCCTTTCCAAACACGGGAGGCACAGCAGTTTTCCGCCATACCCTATCGGTCAAGATCCCCTGGGAATGCCTTTAGGGATTCTGACTCGGAGATCCATCTCCATGAGTACTGACCAAATCTGTAAAAGAACTGGTAAACAAAGTTATCTTCTTTAAGATGTTGGAGCAATTTATGTGCCAACCCAAGCATGAGCACCATAATGTCCTTCCAGCTGAAACTCCCATCTCTCAGAAGAACACGAATGGGCTCGCCAGAGCAACAAGAGTACCGCAAACAATGCTGGGCCAGGAAGATTCTTGAGAAACAATTGGGCTACAGCTAGAGTGGCTCAAGAGGTAGAAGGGCCAGGCGCCAACTTTTGGGCCTAAGAAGGCCCCATAAAACAGACACCGCCAATGCATATAGATTTCATACACCAAGCCTGTCCGAGCTAACACCCCATCGATGCCCCTTACCACATTTCCTTTGCTGCTCGGTGGTGCGTGCAAACATTATGCCCCCAGATGATTACCGCCCGCGGATATGGTCATCAATTACCGGCTATAATGTACAAGTTGTCCACCAAGGCTTCCCTGAATCTGACCCAGACTAAGGTTGGCACACAAATTGCTCCACTTATGAGAAGGTCAGGAACAGGTAGGTTTCTCTGAAAGCAAGGCTTATAAGAACGATACTAGATGATAGGAGCGATGGGAAATAGCAAAGGGACGGTACTGATTGCTGGTATCAATGAAAAGCTGAAACTTCTTTTGTCCACCTTATGCATCAAAGAGGGATACTGGGTGACATTGGCGAGTTTGGCAGGTGAGGTAATTCGAACAGTCCAGGATACAAGCATAGATATTATGATCATAGACGTAGAGCTATCGGGGATGAAAGGATATGAAGTAATTCCAATCGTCAAGCGGATAAACCCTGCCGTGATAGTAATTGTGACCTCTGACGACTCCTCCCTTGAGTTGGCCAGGAAGATAAGAGAAAATGACATTTTTTTCTATGCCATCAAGCCACTGGATCTGGATGAAATGGAATTAGCCCTGAGAGATGCGTCCAAGAAAATAGGTAAAGTATCCAATCTCTGTGGTACAAGAATTATCTCGCAACAATAGGGGAGAAGCGAAAGGAGGAAGAAAC
The DNA here is from genome assembly GCA_000402295.1 of Candidatus Aerophobus profundus SCGC AAA252-L23. Lineage (GTDB taxonomy): Bacteria > Aerophobota > Aerophobia > Aerophobales > Aerophobaceae > Aerophobus > Aerophobus profundus. The sequence goes on along the minus strand of AQRW01000179.1, from coordinate 39,184 downwards.
AAATGGAAATAAGTCGGAGAGGTTTTCTGAAAAGCTGCGGGGCTTTGGGAGCTGCCTTAGCGTTTAGTAATCTCGATATGGGATTGGCACGGTCAACGCTATCCAAATCTAAATTTCCCTCCCTAAGGATCCGATACGCCCGGGAGACCACCACCATATGTCCTTACTGCGGAGTGGGATGTGGTTTGATTGTGGCCACTTCCAATGAAAAGATCATCAACGTAGAAGGGGACTCGGACCACCCCATCAATGAGGGAGCGCTCTGCAGCAAAGGTAATGCTGTGTATCAAGTGGCCAATAATGAGAGACGACTGACCAAGGTTTTGTACCGGGCTCCGGGAACTGATTTTTGGCAGGAGAAAACCTGGACTTGGGCCCTGGAGCGAATCGCGGAGAAAATCAAGGAGACCAGAGACAAAAACTGGATTGGTAAAGACAGCCAGGGACGAGTAGTAAACCGTACCGAGGCAATTGGTTTTCTGGGCAGTGCCGCCATCGACAACGAGGAATGCTACCTGGTGGTCAAATTGGCTCGGGCTCTGGGAATAGTTTATTTGGAACACCAGGCCCGTCTCTGCCATTCTTCCACCGTGGCTGCATTAGCAGAGTCTTTTGGCCGCGGGGCCATGACTAATCACTGGATCGATATTCGCAACAGCGACTGCATCATGATTCTCGGCAGCAACGCTGCCGAGAATCATCCCCTCTCCTTCAAGTGGGTCACCAAGGCCATGGAAAGGGGGGCCAAACTCATCAGTGTCGATCCCAGGTTTACCCGGACATCTTCTCGGGCCGATATCTACGCCCCCATGAGATCCGGTACTGATATTGCCTTCATTGGTGGCCTCATCAACTACTGCCTCCAGAACAACCTCTACAACCGGGAATACGTTGCCGAGTACACCAATGCCGCATTCCTGATAGACCGCCGCTTCGGCTATGACGACGGTCTCTTTTCCGGCCATAACAGTGACGATAGAAAATATGACAAGAGCTCCTGGCAGTATCAGAAAGATAGCCGCGGCATCCCCAAGGAAGACAAAACGCTTGAGGACCCTCGGTGTGCTTTTCAACTTCTCAAGAAGCATTTCTCTCGCTACGATGTGGATACGGTTTGTGCCGTGACCGGAACTCCCAAGGATACCTATCTTGAGGTAGCCAAGACCTACTGTGCCAGCGGGGAGCCCGGCAAGGCAGCCACCATAATGTATGCCATGGGCACCACTCAACATACCAATGCCGCTCAGATGATCCGTTCCTATGCCCTGCTCCAACTGCTCCTGGGGAACATTGGTGTGGCCGGTGGGGGAGTAAACGCCTTACGGGGTGAGTCAAATGTTCAGGGATCTACCGATCACTGTATCCTCTTTCACATTCTACCCGGGTACCTCAAGGCCCCTCGGGACGTGGACGTGGACTTGGCAGCCTATTTGAAACACTGGACTCCCACATCCACTGATCCCAAAAGTGTCAACTATTGGAAAAATACCCCCAGGTTCATGGTGAGTCAGCTGAAAGCTTTCTACGGAGACAACGCAACCGAGGGAAATGATTTCGGCTACCGGTATCTGCCCAAACTGAGCGGTGACTACTCGCACATCTCCATGTTTGAAGCAATGTACGCCGGTGAGGTAAAAGGTTTGATCTGTCTGGGCCAAAATCCAGCCGTCTGTGGTCCCAATGTGAGAATGGAGCGCAAAGCTTTAGAGAGACTGGATTGGCTGGTAACCATTGATCTGTGGGAAACTGAGACGGCGGCATTTTGGAAAGGACCGGAGGCCGATCCGGCCCAAATAGCCACCGAGGTATTCTTGCTCCCGGCTGCCTCTTCGGTAGAGAAAGAAGGGAGTATTACCAATAGTGGACGGTGGAGTCAATGGCGCTATGCGGCGGTTTCTCCTCCTGGTGAGGCCCGATCGGATCTCTGGATTTTGGACCGAATCTTCAAGTCCGTGCGGGGCCTCTATGCCTACCAGGGTGGAGCCTATCCTGATCCCATTCTGAACATGTCCTGGGACTACGGCGATGAGCCAAATGTACACCAGGTAGCCCGAGAAATAAACGGATACGATCTCGGTACCGGTAGACTACTTCCCAGCTTTGGGAATTTGAAGGACGATGGATCCACTTCTTCCGGTAACTGGCTTTACTGTGGAAGCTATACCGAGCAGGGGAACATGGCGGCTCGCCGTGGTTTACATGATCCAACGGGGATAGGACTTTATCCGGAGTGGAGCTGGTGCTGGCCGGTGAATCGAAGAATCATTTACAACCGGGCTTCGTGCGACACCAAAGGACAGCCCTGGGACCCGGAACATCCGGTGATCAAATGGACTGGTTCACAGTGGGTGGGAGATGTGCCTGATTATGGCAAAACAGTATCGCCGGAGAAAAATGTGGGAGCCTTCATTATGAAACCAGAAGGTCACGCTCGGCTTTTCGGTATGGGGATGGCCGATGGTCCCTTCCCCGAACATTACGAACCGTTGGAAAGCCCGGTAAAGAACATTTTCTCCAGCGTTCAAAATGACCCAGTGATCAAGATATGGGGATCAGAAATGGACAAAATTGGAACCGCCGACCAGTTTCCCATCATTGCCACTACTTTTCGACTCACCGAACACTGGCAGTCGGGGGCCATGACCCGGAATCTTCCTTGGCTGGTGGAATTGATGCCCAACATGTTTGTGGAAATCAGTAAGAGCCTGGCGTCCGCCAAGAACATCAGAAATGGTGAAAGAGTCAAGGTCGTCTCTGCCCGGGGGGAGATTGAAGCTATCGCTGCTGTAACTGATAGGTTCAAGTCTTTCAAGCTCAACGGTCGGTCCTACGAGGAAGTTGGTCTGCCCTGGCACTTTGGATTCATGGGATTAGCTACTGGAGCCAGCGCTAATTGTCTTACCCCTCATGTGGGTGACGCCAATACAATGATTCCAGAGTATAAGGCTTTTCTGTGCGACGTAAAAAAGATGGAGGTGATCTAAGTGGTGGCGAAAGCTATGTTAAACGACGTGTCCAAGTGTATCGGTTGCCGCAGCTGTCAAGTAGCCTGTAAGCAGTGGAATCAGCTTCTCGCAGTCACAACGGTCTTCACCGGAACTTACGAGAATCCACCTGTTCTTTCCGGAAAGACCTGGACCCGCATACATTTCAAGGAAATATCGGAAAATGGGCGTGTGCGTTGGCTCTTCGGTAAAGGGCAGTGTATGCATTGTACTGACGCAACCTGCGTTTCGGTCTGTCCCACTACCGCGGCCCGAAAGTACGAGGGGGGATTCACCCTCATAGACCAGAACATATGCGCCGGGTGTAAGAATTGTGTGGAGAGCTGCCCATTTGGATCGATCCATATGGATGCAGAGACGGGTACGGCTAAGAAATGCACCATGTGCTACGATCGGATCCTGAATGGTCTCCAACCTGCCTGTGCCAAAGCTTGTCCTACCGGAGCTATCTCTTTTGGCAGCAGAGATGAGATACTCAGAAAAGCCCGGGCTCGACAAGCTGAACTTTCCCAGGTGCATCCTCAGGTGAGGCTCTACGGACAGGAGGAACTGGATGGATTGGGAGTCATGTACCTGCTGCCGCAGCCGGCTGCTTTGTACGGTCTTCCGGAACAACCTCGCAGGCCCAACAAGGCAAACTGGATTAAGTGGGCTTTTGGACTAATTCCGGGATTAGCCATTCTCTTTGTTCTCTGGAAGAAACTACAAAGTGAAGATAGTAAGGGGGGTGAATAGTCATGGAAGAGATGACTTGGGGAATTGCGGTGGCTATAGATGTTTTCTTGGCCGGGCACAACACCAGGAAGGTAGTGGTAAGTGGTAAGGCGGTGAGGATTATGACCGGGGCACCCATGCCTCAGGGTGCTAATGCAGTAGTGATGGTGGAGGATACGGAAAAGAAAACAGGAAAGGTGAACATTTTTCGTCCCGTCAACCGTCAGGAAAACGTGAGCCTGGCCGGGGAAGATGTGAAAAAGGGAGAACTCATTCTATCTCGGGGGAGTCTGATTCGGCCGGCAGAAGTGGCTATGCTTGCCAGTCTTGGTAAGAAAGATGTTCGGGTGACAACTAAGCCTAAGGTTGGCATCCTCTCCACTGGAGATGAACTGGTGGAAGTGGGAGGGACCTTGGCAGAAGGAAAAATTTATGACAGCAATAGTTTTGCCCTTTTTTCCCAGGTTCTCATCAGTGGAGGTGAACCTTACCGATTGGGTATCGCTCCAGACCAAAAAGAAAATCTTCTTACCAGCGTTAGAGAGGGATTGTCATACCAGCTTCTGATTCTTTCCGGAGGGGTCTCAGTAGGAGATTATGACCTGGTGGCGGATGTCTTGAGGGAAGGGGGAGTGAAAATGTTCTTCCGAAAAGTGGCCGTAAAACCGGGAAAACCTATCTTTTTTGGCAAAAGAAAGCATACTCTGGTCTTCGGTTTACCCGGCTATCCGGTCTCTTCAATGGTCAATTTCGAAAACTTAGTACGTCCAGCCATTTTCTCCATGTTGGGCCGATGTGATTGGCAAAGAACCATCGTAAGAGCTATTCTTGAGAAAACAGTTTCCAGTAGGGGTACAAGGAGAGAATTCGTCAGGGTCAAACTAAGGAGAGTAGGAAATAGGTACTTGGCCATCCCCGCTCCTTCACAGAAATCCGGAGTCCTAAGATCAATGTTGTGGGCCGATGGATTCCTCATCTTTACCGGAGGAGAAAGGGAAATAATGGAAAAGGGAAAGGAAGTCTCCATAGAGCTCCTGAGATGAAGGTCGATTATCTACGTGTTTCGGTCACCGACCGCTGCAGCCTAAAGTGTATTTACTGCAGGCCGTCTACGCCGGTGAGACACCTTAGGCGAGAGGAGCTATTGAGTTTTGAGGAAATAGGTCGCATAGTTAGCTTGGCGGCTGAGCGGGGAATGTGGAAGGTAAGGATTACTGGCGGAGAGCCGCTGATGAGGAATAGAATTGTTGACCTGGTGAGAATCCTCAGCCGGATGAAGGGAATAAGGGATTTACCGATGACTACCAATGGAGTGAGGCTGCTGGGGTTTGCTCAGCGACTGAAGAAGGCAGGGCTTTCCCGAATCAACGTCAGTTTGGACAGTCTGGACCGGGACAAGTTTACCAGAATCACTGGTTGCGATTGTCTGCTCCAGGTATTGGAGGGAATAAGAGCGGCCAGGCGGGCTGGATTGGAGCCAATTAAGATCAACGTGGTGATTTTGAAGGGGGTTAATGACGATGAGATTCTCGATTTTGTTAATTTTGCCCAGGAAGAGCGACTGATTGTACGTTTCATCGAGCATATGCCCATCGGTGGATCAAAGGAAAATGGCTGGTATCTCTCAAATGTGTCAGTAAAAGGGGTCATTGAGAGTAGATGGGGCACTGCGAAACCCCTACCGTTTTTGTCCCATTGCTCACCAGCCCGGTATTTCAAGATTAGTCATACTGGAGTGATGGTAGGGTTCATCAGCCCGATAAGCCAACCATTCTGTCATCAATGCACCAGGTTGCGATTAAGCGCGGTGGGGAAGCTCAGGCCGTGCCTGGGTTCCAGTCTGGAGATTGACTTGAGAAGGGTCCTACAAGAAAAGAATTGGGATTATGAAATCAAGGCCTCATTTGATTTGGCTATCAATGAAAAACTAAAGAAGAAACCGGAGGTACCTTATCAAGGGGTCAGGTATATGTTTCAAATAGGGGGCTAAAATGATTGATGTCGGGCAAAAGAAGATTACCAGGAGAGAAGCCACCGCTCAAGGAAAGATTCTCCTCTCCAGTGAGACTATTGAGTCTATCAAAAAAGGAAGAATTCCTAAAGGAGATGTCATTAATTGTGCCAAGGTAGCAGCAATCCTGGCTGCCAAAAAGACACCCGAGCTTATTCCTCTATGCCACCCTTTGCAGATCACCCACTCAAAGATAGACTTTGTCTTAGGGAAAAATGAAATCGAGATAAGAGCTGAGATAGGCGCAGTAGACAGAACCGGGGTCGAAATGGAGGCCCTAACTGCTGTGGCTACTGCCGCCCTGACCATCTATGATATGTGCAAGGGAGTAGACCGAACTCTGGAGATACGTCATATCAGACTGATGAAGAAGACGGGGGGAAGAAGTGGAGATTTTATCAGAAGAGAGAGGTAAGATGGCCGGGAGAGTCTTATCAGTCAACCGGAGTCAAATCAAGGGAGTTCCTAAACGGCCGGTCAAGGAGGGCTACTTGAGGGAAGACTGGGGCCTTTTGGGGGACGCTCACAGTGGGAAGTGGCACCGACAGGTAAGCTTTCTCGCCTGGGAGAGGATCAAGAGCCAGAATACCTGTCCCCAAATTGAGACGTCGGAACTGAGGGAACTTAGACCAGGCGATTTTGCCGAGAACATCACAACCCAAGGTTTGGATTTGGCCCAACTGAGAGTGGGTGACCGAATGACGATCGGGGACAAAATAGAGGTGAAAGTGACCCAGATTGGAAAAAAATGCCACACCCGGTGTGCCATTTATCAAAAAATAGGAAAATGCATCATGCCTCAGGAAGGAATCTTCGTTGAGGTCCTCCGAGGCGGGAAAATAAAGGTCGGTGATGTAATGAGGATGAAATTATGAAAATCGGAATCATCACCGTGAGTGATAGCTGCTCAGAGGGAAAACGAGAGGACAAAAGCGGACCTCTCATCCGGCAAATGGTAGAGAACCTGGGTGAGGTGGTAAAACATGAAATTATCCCGGACGAGAAAGCTTCCATAGGTCAGGCCATTAAGGAATCGGTTGATCAACTCAAGGCAGATCTTGTTTTCACTACCGGGGGTACAGGCCTCTCTTCCCGGGATGTCACTCCGGAGGCCACCGGGGAAGTAATAGAAAAGGAGATTCCTGGTTTTGGCGAGTTTATGCGTCAAAAAAGTTTCGAGATCACGCCCATGGCCATGCTTTCCCGGGCGATTGCCGGAACGAGAGGAGAAAGCATTATCATCAACCTCCCGGGAAGTCCCAGAGCAGTTAAGGAGTGCCTGGCAATTATTCTTCCCATTGCCCTCCACGGCCTGGACATGATAAAGGGAAAAGGACACCCAAAGGGGGCTAAATAGTGGTCAGGGGGACATTTAGTAGGGTGAGCTTGGGGTACGTAATAGAGACACCGGTGGCCTCTTTATGTTGTGTTTGCGCATTAAGGCCTGGAAGTTAGGACGTTGCATTCCTGCATCCTTTGCTGATTTAGTCACATTCCAGTGGTTTCGTTCCAGGGTTTTCAGAACAAATCTTTCTTCTATCTGGGCAACCAGTTTCTTGGTCAATTCTCTCTTTACCTTTCTTACTTCTTGCCAGCCTTTGGGAACCACTACCTCCGCGGCAGGTTCTCTTTTCCCAATATTTGAAGGTAGATATTCGGAGCATATGGTGTCGGTCTCGTTCATTACCATTGCTCGTTCGATCACATTCTCCAGCTCTCGGACGTTGCCTGGCCAGGAATAATTGATTAGCAGTTCCATAGCTTGGGAAGAAACAGTTTTTATTTTTCGGTTTCGGCTTCGATTGTACTTCTGGAGAAAATGGAAGGCAAGAAGGGGAATATCCTCTCGGCGTTCTCTTAAGGGGGGTAAGAGTATGGGGACAATATTGAGCCGGTAGAACAGATCCTCACGAAAGCTGCCTTCCTTGATCAATTCTTTGAGGTCTCTATTGGTGGCCGTTATCAGACGGATGTCCACTTTTTTCCATTTTGTACCACCTACTGGTTTAAACTCTCTCTCCTGCAAAACCCTGAGAAGTTTGGCTTGGATGGCAAGGCTTATGTTACTGACCTCGTCGAGGAAAAACGTTCCTCCACTGGCCACTTCGAATAGTCCGGGTTTGGTAACCGTAGCGTCAGTGAAAGAACCTTTGACGTGACCAAAAAGTTCACTTTCCAGCAGACTCTCGGAAAGTGCTCCACAATCAACCGATATGAACGGTTTGCCCTTACGCGGTGAGTTGTAGTGAATTGCCTTGGCCACTAATTCTTTTCCCGTCCCACTTTTACCATAGATGAGTACAGTGGAATCGGTGGGAGCAACTCTTTCCATTATCTTATACACTTCCTGAATTTTCCGGCTTTTACCTATCATATTATCAAATCTATGTCTTTCCCGAAGCTGATTCCGCAGGTAACGGTTTTCAAAAAGCAGACTCTTTTTGTCCAGCGCTTTCTTTACTGTGATCTCCAGCTCATCCGGGGTAAAAGGCTTGGGAACATAGTCAAAGGCTCCCATTTTTATAGCCTTTACGGCGGTATCCACAGTAGAATAAGCGGTGATCATTATCACCATAATTTCGGGATGGTCCTGTTTTATTCTCTGGAGGAGTTCCAGGCCATCAATCTCCGGCATTTTCAAATCCACTATGGCTACATCAAACGTTTCTTGTCTGATTCTCTCGAGTGCCTGGATGCTGTTAGTAGTAGTTTCCACTGCATGTCCTGCCCTCTCAAGAATGCGGCGACAACTCTTGCCGATCACTGGCTCATCATCTATTACGATAATTTCTGCTTTCTCTGGCACTTTCCTCACCTTCTGGTATTAACCGGCAATCTAACGATAATTGTTGTACCTTTACCTTCTCTGCTCCGTACACAAATATCCCCTCCGTGCCTTTTTGTAATTCCATAAGTGATGGCCAGCCCCAGCCCAGTTCCTTTACCGACGTCTTTGGTTGTAAAGAAGGGCTCGAATATTGTACTTAGATTCTCTTTTGGTATCCCACAGCCGGTGTCGATGAACTTAACTTCGACGAAGTCGCCATCTTTGCTCAAATCAGTGCCTACGGTCAAGGATCCTCTCTGGAGCATAGCCTCCTGGGCGTTAAGGATTATGTTCATGAATGCTTGTTGGATTTGATTTGCATCGATTAGCAAGGCCGGAAGGGAAGGATGGAGATTCTTCATTATCTTAATATTCTGAAAACGAACCTGGTTCTCCAATAGAGAAAGAATTTCCTCCACAACTCTGTTTATATCAGTTGGCGTCTTCTGAGGCTCATTTTGTCGGGCAAAATCCAGAAGATTTTGGGCAACTAATCGGCAGCGAGTAGCTTCTTTAACAATAATTTCCAAGTCATCTCGTCGGGAATCGTTGTCGGGTATATCTGATAAGAGGAGATGAGCGAAAGTCAACACTCCGGTGAGAGGATTATTTATCTCGTGCGCCACTCCAGCAGCCAGTCTACCGATGGAGGCTAATTTCTCCGACTGAACGAGTTGATTTTGAAGATTCTGGAGTTCCTGGTAAGCTTTTCGCAGCTCCTGAGCCTTTTTTCTTTCGGCTTTGGCAGTCTCTTTGGTAACCCGGAGGAGTTTCCTGATCTTTCTCATATCTCGAGCTACCATAATTACACCAACAATCCGTCCCTTGGTATTTTTCATACGGGAACTGCTGAAGCTCATGGGTATTTTTTCTCCCTCTTTGGTCAGATAATTCATATCGAAGTTCTGAACTCGCTCCGGTCCCCTACGGTTATCCAGGTAGTATTCTTCCAGTAGATTCTCTCTTCCCTCCTCTAAGTACAATATGGTTCTTATCGGTCTTCCTAATATCTCCTCTTCCAAATATCTGAGCAAATGCAGGGTGGCTTTGTTCACTTTCTTTATTGTTCCCTGGTTATCTGTTATCAACAGGGTTTCCGCCATATTTTCTAACACATTTTCTATAAATTCTTTGGCTTGAGAAAGTTCCTCGTTTTTTTTCTCTATCTTCGCCTGGTTGTTAGCGAGTTCGGCGTAAAGATGTTCCACGCTTTGAATTATCTCGATCCACATCTTTTCTTGCAGAAATTGTTCGGAAGGATAAGCTGTTCGATTAACGCTCATGGTTTTTTTTCACCTCAATCAGGTGGACGCTACAAAAGAGGCAAGGATCGTAGGATCTTACTATATGATAAACCTCCAGAGGTTCCTCTAAGTCCTTGACTATGGTATCGGCAAGGGTCTGTTCGAGAACCCCGGGAATCTCACCGGAATCCCGAGGGGAGAAATTCCAGGTAGTGGGGCTAATAATTTGGTAGTTCTTTATTCTCCCTTTTTCCACTCTTATCCAATGACCAAGAGCTCCTCTTGCTGCTTCTATCAATCCTTTCCCCCTTGACCTCATAATCTTCCCGGGCTTAAGGCAGAAAGGTTGGTCACAATCTATCTGGTCTATCCATTGACCAATTTTCTTGGTAAGGACTATCGCTTCATGCAATCGAGCCAGAGTTCTGGATCGGACATTTGAACCCAATTTTTGAAAGACATCGCTAATCAGAGGATCCTGATTGATCACCATCCGGGCGAGAGCCCCTACCTCCACCACCTGCCCCCGATAGCGGGGAGACTTCGACCAGGTATAAGCTCCTTCTTTTTCCATGAATGGTTCTGTGGTGCCGTCAAAGGGATGAGTTCCCCCTTTTTCCAACCAACTAAAGTCTTGTTCTTCAGTTATCTTCTCCGCATGCAAAGGATAGATGTCTCCATTGTAGAAGCCACCCTCATACAAGCCTTCTCGCTGATTAAGATCATATCCGCCATAACACATCAGTTTTCCCGGGCTTTTGCCCAGTTGAGATAGTCCTATTCCTTGCCCAAATTTGATAAATATGCCAAGATCACTTTGGCCCTGTTTTTCACTATTAGACCATTCTTCTATGTCTTTCAAGGACTTATTGTTTAGCCAGCCTTCAGTATCGCACTCCAGGAGAGTTTTTTCTATGAAATCTTGGAATTCTCTCAAGCTCCCCAGGCATCTTATTATTTCACTTCTGTTCACAGTCTTGGTAGTTCCTCCTGGATGAAGGGCCAAAGTGTTGGGCCACTTTCCGGCGAAGAGTCCCATTATAACCAGCAGTTTCTTTCTGGCCTCGATGAACTCTTGATATGAAGTTCCCGAGAAGGCAGAGAATCTCTTCACCACCCGGGAGTAAAAAGGGTGAAAGGAATACCGGCAATTCACCAGGTCCGGAGCAAAAAGCAAGTAAAAATGCCCAAGCTGGTTAAGTATAGCCTCGGTGGCCAGGGCAACATTTTGACACAAATACCCATTCCTGGTTGCTTTTACCCCGAGTATTCCCCTCATGGCCTTGGCAGCAGCAAATGAGTGCGCCACTCCACAAACACCACATATCCTGCATACAAAAACCAGAGCATCCATGAGAGATCTTCCTCTCAATAGATTCTCAAACCCCCGAAATACCGTTCCTGAACAATAAGATTTGACTACCCGGTGGTTGTCAAGCAGAGTCTTTATCTCCAGGTCACCTTCAATACCCGAGAAAGGTCGGAGAACCAGTTTGCTTCTCATTCCTCTTCACTTTTGGGGATAGCTGATCTTAGTGGTTTAAAGGAGGTGGCATTTATTCGAAGTCTTTGCGGACAGGCTAACTTGGATAGCCCGCTTATGGCTACGTACCAGGCTTTGGGGACGTCAAGAGGTAAAGAGGTAGGGATATTACCAATCTTCAACGTCTCAAAGAAAGGCGAAAAGGCATCAGGAAAACGAGGAGATGTACAGGAAATACAAGGGAATCCCCCCCGGGTACAGCTGCCGGTTCGAGCCAACCATAATCTCTCGTTACAATCTGATTCACACTGAGTGCCTTTGCATCCAAGATTCTCAAAGAGGCATCCCTGCTCGGAGTAACTTTCTGCAGAGGCTTTGAACTCGTAGTATTCGTTTCGAGGACAAGCATGGTGAGCCAATTTCCGGTAAAATATGCTTGGTCTTTGAAACTCATCAAGGTCATCTATTTTCAGTTTTCCTGTTGCCAGATCAAGAAGAGATTCGACAATCCAGTCAGGATGAGCCGGGCAACCGGCAATATTAACCACCGGCAAACCAGCTCTGGATCGATAACTCTCTCCCAGCAATCCCCCCTTCTTTTCCTTGATAAACTGAAGTCCTGTCGCTTCCATTGGGTTCTCACCAGCAGCAAGAATGCCACCAAAGGCAGAACAGGTCCCCACCGATACAGTATATTTGCTCACCTTTGCTAAATCGATTACCCACTGCTTGAAGGGGATGCCGCAGAATAAGTCGTATCTCTCACTACCTTTAGAACCGTTGTAGATTGCTCCTTCCACCGCCAGAATCCCTAATTCCCTTTTTTCCTTGACCAGGTCGTTGAGAATTCCCAATATCTTGTCTCCGCTTTGAATACCAAGAACAGAATGCCAGATTAGACTGAGACCGAACTTATCTTGCAGGGTAAGGAAATCAGGCTGTTCAGAATTCAATAAGGATACAGTATCACCACCGCAACACGCCCCCTGGAGCCAGAGAAGACTAATCACAGGCCTCACCTTTCTTTTTTTGACATGGCTAATCTTAAGGCAGTGAGGGAAAATGTCAAGTGACTGGCCCCGGTTTTCCCCGAAAATCCCCATTAAAGATGGCACTTGATACACTGAAGCTCAGCTTTGCCAATCGAAGTGGGGTTCGCGGGTGGCTGGGCGAGGTACCAGGACTGTCTGGGCCGGGATGCCCGTATTTGTTATCGGCTCACCTGGATGCTCTTGATCTTTCGAACGAGGAGGGCAGGCCCAGTTTTCTCCGGTATTTGGCCACCGTACGACGGGCAACTCTTATCCCATAGGTTTGTTCCAGTTTCTGCCGAATCATCTCATTGCTCAGATGCCTCGCAAGGATCGATTTTGAAATCCTTTCTCTTTCCTCATCCAGGACTTTTGTAATCAGAGTACTCAAGTTCTCCCGGCCAAAGAAAGGCTTAATTAGTCTCTCATCGCCCCGGGGGGTAATAATGGACTTGTTAGCTATTGTTCTACTGATGCTGCTGGGACTTATCCCTATCTGCTCAGCTATCCCTTTCTGGGTTAAGGGAACCAGGTCTTCCTTTCTTGCGAAGAGAAAAAAGGACCGTTGAATCTCTTTTAGGCGGTAAAGGATCTGATATAAAGTTGTGGTTCGACGATTTACGAGATCGAGCCTGGGAAGAAGTCTGGTGATCCCATCGACCCAAACGGGAGAGAGCCTTTTTTCCTCAAGAAGTTTTTCCCACCTCTGGTAGTTGATTACGTACTTTCCCTTACTAAGATAGTCACAATGGTCCAGAGGAAGGATCAAGAGCTCCTTTCCCCTTTTTTCAATGTAGGCGACTCTACAAGCCTTGGGCAAAGAGGAGGAAGAAGAGCAAATAAACAACTTTCTTAACTGAAATCGGTTGATAAAATGCAGAAACCTATCACTTTCTCCCTGGGATAGTTGACATCTTCTTTTGATTTTTTCCATGGAGATACCTTTCCCGAGCAAGAATCCAGAGAATGTCTCCTTGCCCAACCGGGTGGCTACCTTTCTTACCAATCGCCAGGCTGGGGGGTCCTCCTGCAGAAAATCTTCCAGCTCAAAGTCCCCCCGGCAGTTAGTTCCTCTCTTAAGGGCAAGGTGCTGGGTTGGATAATGTCGCGGAATTTCCGGTAGCTGACGATCTTATAGTCAATAAGAAGCTTCTGGAAATAGGTATCTTTTTCGATTTCTTCTATGTAGTGGGAAAACTCCTCTTCAGAAAGAGAGAAGAACTGTCCCAGTTTCATCCTTCCCGCAAGCTTTGCTCTGAGGGAAACGGCTTGCCTTGGCTTTAAAAAATGAGATTGCTTGATGTCAATTCTCTGATGTAGCTCCATATTGGCTACCCTTTTCCGGCGTCCATTGCTGTGTTTGAATTCAAGTAATAATAAATCATTGTGAGTTGTTGGTCAAATTTTCAGAGGTCTTGACTGAAGAAGCGAAGTGATCCAAACAGACTGAACCAAGGAGAGAAACGAGGGGCACAGAGTAGATTAAGATCTGTCAGGTGAGGCAGCGTGAGAACCGGTGGGGTGAAAAACCGAATTGAGGAATCCGGTAAACTTGTCGGTGACTTGTTTGCTGGGTGCAGGGGTAAGATAGCTGACTACTATTAGAGCTATCAAAGCAGAGAGAACACCAGGAACAATAGGGAGAGAACCAAGATTGAAGCTTGAGGGAAGAATTTTATAGATGAGAAGCACAGAAATTGTTTCTCCTATCAGTACCGAGCTAATAGCGCCCCATTTAGTGGCTCTTTTCCAATAAAGGGCTGCCAGGGTGGTAGGATAGAGAACGCCAATTCCGGTGGCGGCGGAAGTAGTTATGGATACCAGGGTGGAGACCGGTCTTAGAGCGATTAAGAATCCGAAGAGAAAAAGAAGTACCAAAACGAGACGACCAACCAGCACTTGCCTGGCGGCCGAGGCTCCCCGGTTGATAAAGGAGGCGTAGATGTCCCTGGTTACAATGGAGCTCAGAGCCAGAGCCTGAGAATCAGCAGTGGAAATCAAAGCGGCCAGAGAACCAGCCAGAATAACCGCTACCAACCAGGGAGGGGCAAATTTGATCATAAGCAAAGGAAGGATTCTGTCCGCGGCTGGTCCTTCAAGACCAGGAATCACAGTGGAACCCATTGTTCCAATCCAGACCGGGAAAAAGAATATCACCAGACAAACCAGAGGAAATAAAAACATCATTCGCTTAATTACCTGGGGACTTTTTACCACATACATTCTGGTCCAGAGCTGGGGCATCAAGGGGTCAGCCAGAACCCAGAGAAAGAGAAAGCCGAACCATACCCCGGGAGTGAAGAAGTTACCCGGTCCGGGCCGGGAGAGAAGAGCCGGACTTTCCCGGGCTAATTTTGAGACTACTGCTTTCAGTCCTCCCAGGTTGACGGTTACCAGACCAAAGGCAACCGAAAGACAAATAAGCATAAATAATCCCATCAAAGCATCAGTCCAGGCTACGCTTCTCATACCTCCCGCGGTTAAGATTATCATAAAAACGGTAATTAGACCGGCTCCGACTACGTAGGGGATAGCACCCCCGGAGATTTCTTCCAGTACGTAGCCGGCCCCCATAGCCTGGACAGCTAAATAGGGTAAGACAAAAATGATCATTACTACCGCATAGATGACTTGAAGTTCCTTTCCAAATCTATCTCGAATTAATTCAGGTGGAGAGACATATCCATATTTTTTCCCCAGCAACCAGACCCGGTAGCCAAAGATATAAAAATTTATGGAGATAAGAGCAGTGGCCACTCCAATAGGTCCGTACCAAGATAGTCCCTTACTGTATCCCCATCCGGCACATCCCAGGAAAGTAAAGGCGCTGCAAAGGGTGGCAAAATAGGTAAATAAACCAACAAAGGTTCCCAGAGTACGGGAAGCGGCAAAATAATCCTCTACCGTGCCTTGACCAATTTTGTATCCATAAAATGCTAAAAGACTCACTCCAGCTAAGAATAGAGCCAAAATGAGCAGAGATTGTTGGGTAATTCCCATTCTTATTCCTTGACTCCGGATTTCTTTTTGGGAGATGGCTGGACTAAATCAGGTGGCGGCTGGGGCCAGTGTTTTCTGGTGAAGATGAAGGCGATAATAGAATAAGCCACTATCAGAGTCATAAGATAAAGAAACCAGAATGGTAACCAGCTCCCTATTAGTGGTTTAAATTTTCCCCAGGCCCAGAAATCATGATAGAGCAGAAAAATCAGGCCGAAGAGAACATACCAGAAGAACCCTTTTTTGGTTCTGGGTAAGAAAAATGGCCGGCTTATCTTTTTCAACTTATTACTCCCTGTCTGTAAGAATCTTACGTTAAAGAAGTGTTTCTGTCAAATGCAGTTGAGTTGTCTTATTTGGATTAAAGTGGTAAGATTTGCGGAGAATGAAGAGATTTTGAGTTAGAAGTGGAGGAGGAAATAAGATGGATAAATGGAAGATCTTCGTTACCAGAAGGATTCCTGAACTTGGTTTGAAAAAACTTCGGGAAAAGTGTGAGGTGGAAACCAATCTTTTGGATCGGGCCTTAACCAAGAAGGAGATAATTGAGGGGCTGAGGAGTAAAGATGCCCTTTACTGTTTACTGACCGATACTATTGATGAAGAAATTATCATCTCTAATCCCAACCTGAGGATTATTGCCAACTATGCGGTGGGTTATGAGAATATTGATGTTAAAGCGGCAACTGAAAATGGAGTAGCAGTCACCCATACTCCTGGGGTTTTGACTGATACTACGGCAGATTTGGCCTGGAGTTTAATTCTTTCTGTATCCAGGAGAATAATAGAAGCTGATAGGTTCACCCGAAAGGGTGAATTTAAAGGATGGGATCCTCTTTTGTTCCTGGGGGGCGATATCTACCGAAAGACTCTGGGTATCGTAGGTGCGGGGAGAATCGGTACGGCGGTAGCCAAGAGGTCAAGAGGTTTTGAGATGAAGGTTCTTTATTTTGATATTCGGGCGAATAAAGAGATAGAGAAAGGAGTAGGGGCTCACCGAGTCTCCCTTGCTCAACTGCTCAAAAACTCTGACTTTATTAGTGTCCATATTCCTCTAAGTGAGAAAACCCACCATTTGATCGGAGAAAAGGAGTTTGAATTGATGAAACCTAATTCTTACCTGATCAATACTTCCCGTGGTCCCATAGTTGATGAAAAAGCCTTGGTCAGGGTGTTGAAGCAAAGAAGAATAGCGGGAGCCGGTCTGGATGTTTATGAGAAGGAGCCAAAACTTACCTTAGGTCTGACTGAACTTGATAACATTGTTCTCTTGCCTCATATAGGTAGTGCCTCTCATGAAACAAGAAATCAAATGGCTTTGCTGGCCGCCGAAAACTGCCTGGCCGCTTTGGAAGGTAAAGTACCTTCCCATCTTGTCAATCCAGAGGTTTGGTCGTAAGAAAAAGAGAACCGTCCCCTTTTCCCCTACCCTTGACTTTGGCTTTATTTGTGTTATTATTTTAAGAAAAGTAACACACTACAGGGAGACGAGAATTCGTCATGCACATTTCCGATGGTGTCTTATCAGCTCCGGTTTGGATTAGCGGTTATGCCGCGGCCATTGGTATTATTACAGTTACCATCAAAAAAATAAACATAGACAATATACCCAGGGTGGCGGTAATGACCTCTGCTTTCTTTGTTGCTTCTCTTATTCATGTTCCTCTTGGTCCTACCAGTGTACACCTTATCTTGAACGGTTTAGTGGGGATTATCCTGGGCCCGGCTGCTTTTATCTCTATTTTTGTCGGTTTGGTTCTGCAAGCCTTTCTCTTTCAACATGGTGGGATCACTACTATTGGCATTAATGCGGTGATGATGGGGACGCCGGCCCTCCTGGCCTATAAATTGTTCAGCCTAAGAAACAAATGCAATTTTCGAGCTAATGAATTTATTTTCGGAGCTCTGGCTGGTGCTTCTGGCGTCTTGTTAGGTACAATTATTCTGGCATTGGTCTTGATAACTACCGGGAGCGAATTTATGGGGGTGGCTAAGTATGCGGCTCTGGCTCATATACCGATAATAGTTATCGAGGCGATTCTTACTGGTTTCATCACTTCATTTCTGGCTCGAGTGAAACCAGAAATTCTGAGGCAGGATAACTAAAAAGGGAATGCTGATACGGTCAAAGATTTTATGAAGGAATCACAGAATAACCTTACAAATAAAAACATGGTAGCCGCAACCTTCAGGTTGCGCAAAAGAGGTTACG
The DNA here is from genome assembly GCA_000402295.1 of Candidatus Aerophobus profundus SCGC AAA252-L23. Classification (GTDB taxonomy): domain Bacteria; phylum Aerophobota; class Aerophobia; order Aerophobales; family Aerophobaceae; genus Aerophobus; species Aerophobus profundus. The sequence goes on along the minus strand of AQRW01000179.1, from coordinate 21,657 downwards.
GTAGCCGCAGCTTTCAAGCTGCGCAAATAAACGCAGGCTAAAGCCTGCGCCTACCAAATCATAATTGGGAGCTGGAAGCCTGCGGCTACCTTGTTTATACTTTAGCGAGGAATATTCTGGTGAAGCGACTTTGATACTCTACCTTAAGGAAGTCTTCCGAGTGGAGGATAAAGAAAAAATTCTGTTTGAGGGTCGAAGAGGTGAGTTGTTTACTTTTTTTAGGGGGAGCAGCGAAGCGTTGAGGGGGAAAGTATTGCCCCCTCAAGATCTTTATTTCTTCCCGAAGCGAGGAGACTGACCAGTTATTATTGCAAAGAGTATCGCCGGAGCGAGACAGAATATCCCGAGCCCCGCTTGACCATACTCAAACCATGGTAGTGTCAAAAGTTTTATGAAAGAATTCCGGGAGAACATTATAGATAAAGAAAAAAAGGGATCATGTAGGGGGAGGAAATTATCCTGAATGAAAAGGGGTAGCCGCAAGTTTTAACTTGCGCAAAGAGGTTACGGTAGCCGCAGCTTTNAAGCTGCGCAAATAAACGCAGGCTAAAGCCTGCGCCTACCAATTACCAAAAGAATAGATTATGTTTGACACTACTCAAACCATTAAAGAGGAGAGAGAAATGAAAAAAATGAGGGTAGGAACATTAATTATGGTGTGTCTGGTTCTGGGGTGGGTAGCACCGGTGAGTGCTCATTTTGGTGCTATAATTCCTTCTGACGATATCATTACCCAGGAAGACAGTAAAACCATAACTCTGGAGGTGAAGTTCTTTCATCCTATGGAAGGTGATTACATGGAAATGAAAAAACCAGAGAAGTTTGGGGTAAGAGTTGGGAACAAGAATATGGACTTGTTGGAAACGCTCAAAGCAAAGAAAGGGAAGGGGATCAACCAGACAAATGATTTCACCTACTGGCAAGCTAATTATACAATCAAGCGACCCGGTGACTATACCTTTTATGTTGATCCCAAACCGTATTGGGAACCAGCAGAAGATTGTTATATTATTCATTATACCAAAGTGTGTGTAAGTGCACTGGGGCTGGAGGAAGGCTGGGATGATGAACTTGGTTTGGAAACAGAGATTGTACCTTTAACCAGACCGTATGGATTATGGACCGGTAACCTATTCACCGGGGTGGTAAAGGTCAAGGGAGAACCGGTACCTTATGCGGAAGTGGAGGTGGAGTACTACAATGAAGATGGAAAGATAAAGCCTCCGGCTGATCCCTATATCACCCAGGTGGTCAAGGCCGATAAGAATGGCGTGTTCTCCTACGCTATGCCCAGAGCCGGGTGGTGGGTATTCGCCGCTTTGAATGAAGCCTCGTGGACTACAAAGGGACCCGATGGGGAAGAGAAACCTGTGGAGATCGGGGGTGTGTATTGGGTTAAGACGAGAAATATGAATTAGTAGAGAAAGTTACTTTGGAGTAAAGCCAACCCACCTGACGGTGCTCAGAGGAATTCTCTCCCGGTGAAGCCAAAAGAGAAGGGGATACAATGAAGAAAGATGATTTGACCAAGAGGGAGTTTAATTATTATAAACTGGCACTCAACTTTGTTTTTTTTAGTTTGTTCCTGCTCATGACCACTTCTCTTGTCCTGGCTCATAAGGTAAATATTTTTGCCTATGTAGAAGGTGACACGGTATACACTGAGAGTTATTTCCCGGATGGAACAAAGGTGAAAGGTGGAACAGTGGAGGTATATGATCACCAAGGAAACAAATTACTGGAGGGTAAGACCGACGAGAAGGGCCAATTTAATTTTAAGTCTCCCCAGCACGACGATCTAAAAATAATCATTCTTGCCAGTCTGGGTCATAGAAACTCATATACTTTATCGGCAGAAGAATTGGTTGGTCAGATAGAGGGAGAGAAACCAAAGGAACAGGAATCCGAAGAGTTAAAAATTAAAGAGACCACCCAAGTCGACCTTGACCAAATCAAGAGAATCGTAGATGGTTCTCTTGATGAAAAACTAAGGCCCCTTATGAGACAACTGACCAAACTGCAACAAAAAGAAATATCCTTTGCAGAAATAGTGGGTGGGATTGGTTATATCTTTGGTCTGGCGGGAATCATTTTCTATTTTATGAGCAGAAAAAGAAGTTAAGAAGAACCATGCATCTACCTGAGATTGACAAATTTGCGGATCTTGAATCACCCCTTCACTCTTGGGATCCAAGGGTAAGAATAGTTTCCATCTGTATGCTCATTTTTTCCATTGTCCTCCTGCAGGATCTTAAAATAGCTTTTTTTGGACTGGGCTTGGCAATTATGTTGGTGTTTTTGTCCAAAATTCCCTTTTCTTTTATCTTCATTCACCTAAGGTGGGTTCTTTTGTTTAGTCTGGCACTTTTTGGGGTGCTTTCTTTAACTGTCCCCGGTAATTCTCTGGTGGTACTGCCTTTCTTGAGTATTTCCTGGGAGGGAGTTAGACTGGGTCTTTTAATCAATCTGCGGGCGGTCAGTGCTGCCTTGCTGATATTTCCCATGATTGGCACAGCAAAATTCGACCTAACTCTCAAGGCCCTGCAAAAAATGAAGATACCCAATAAACTAATCCAACTCCTTATGTTTACCTACCGATATATCTTTCTTTTTTTAGATGAGGAAAGAAAAATTGTTATCGCCGCTAATTCCAGAGGTTGGGTAAGAAAAACAAATGTTTTTAGCTTGAAAACTACGGGAAACATAGTGGGGATGTTACTGGTTCGTAGTTTTGAAAGAACAGAGCGTATCAGGAATGCTATGCTCTCCCGGGGATACAACGGAAGATTAAAGACCCTGGAGGAGTTTAGCCTGAATGGTAAGGATTTCATCAAGGCCTTTCTGATTATGACTGCTGCTTTGTTATTGTATCTGGCCGGGTGGATGAGATGAAAAGGGTCATTAGGGTAAGAAATCTTGAATATACCTATTCAGAAGGTACCAAAGCTCTCAAAGGGATAAACTTGGATGTCTTTCAAGGTGAGTCCATTGGTCTCATCGGACCTAACGGAGCTGGTAAGTCTACCCTGCTTCTACACTTGAATGGAATTCTTAAAGCCAGGTCAGGTTCAGTTGAGGTACTGGGAATAAAGGTAGAGGAGAGAAATCTCGTAGAAATCAGGCAGAGGGTAAGCCTAGTATTTCAGGAACCAGATGACCAACTCTTTATGCCCACTGTGTTTGATGATGTTGCTTTTGGTCCAGTTAATGCCGGGAATACTCAAGAAAAAGTGAGGGAAAAAGTGAGAAAGGCCCTAAGAGACGTGGAAATGAAAGATTATGAAAACAGATGTCCTCACCATTTGAGTTTTGGGGAAAAGAGGAGGATTGCTTTGGCTACCGTTTTATCAATGGAGCCCGAAATTTTAATTCTGGATGAGCCCTCCAGTAATTTGGATCCCGGAGCGAGAAGGCACTTGATAGGATTACTTAAGAGTTTCAACCTGACCAAGATAATTTCTGGTCACGACCTGGAATTAATACTGGAAATTTGCCCCCGGGTAATTCTCCTGGATGACGGTCAGATAGTGACCAATGGAGAAGCGAGAAACGTTCTGAGTAATAAATCACTGGTGGAATCTCACGGGCTGGAAGTTCCTCTTTCTCTCAAGCTTTCCGATTTATCCCATCCGTAGAGGTCTTTGACGCTGGTGATAGGGGATGAATAACACAAAGGAGGTTGAATAGCATGTCAGAAAGTTACCGTTCTTCAGTGTATTCTCGGCTCTACCTGACGGTAACTCTGGTTGATATGGCGGCGGGAGCAGTGGTGTTAGCCACACCTCTCCGGGCCATCCGTATGGGAGCTGGATCTCTGTTGATTGGGGGACTGGGTTTTACTTCTACTTTGTTTTATATTAGTCTCTGCTTCTTTTTTGGACGTCTCTCGGATAAGCGGGGTAGAAGACGGATTATTCTGGGAAGTTGCCCTGTATTCGCCCTTTCTTCTCTGGTTCTGAGTTCTTCTATCCACCTTTATCAACTTTATTTGGGAATGGCCTTGTTGGGAATAGGAATGGCTATGTTCTGGCCCTCAGTGGAAGCCTGGATTGCTGAATCCAGGAGTAAAAAGCCTCTTTTGAAGAAATTGGCTCTTTTTAATATTTGCTGGAGTCTGGGTTGTACTGCTGGACCTCTGGTGGGAGGACTCCTTTTTCAGTTTAATTTCTCTCTTCCTTTTTATTTTGCTGTGGCCGTAACGATAGGAGTGTTTTTTCTAGTTCTGGGAGAGCCAAAGGAAATAAAAGTAGTTCTAAAAGCAAGTTCTTCTCAGAAGGTGTCTTTCAACTATGAGACTAACGATTCCAGTGATGAAGGTACATCATCACTGGAATCGTTCTATTTGCGTCTGGCCTGGCTGGCCAACTTTACTATCTGGTTTTCCCTGGCTATCATCCGCTATCTCTTCCCCAAACTTGCCGTTGAAATGGGAGTTGAACCCTGGCTCTTGGGAGTTTTTATGGGCTTCATGGCCTGCAGTCAGGTTTTGATCTTCTTTGTTTTGGGCAAAACCGACGTTTGGCACTACCGTCCCTTTCCTCTTCTCTTTATGCAGGGTTTGGGGTTAGTAGCATTTCTACTGATTCTTCTAACTAATTCTCTGACTCTTTTCTTTCTAGCCTTTATCTTATTTGGCTGCTCCACCGGAATGACCTACTCTTCGAGTCTATTTTATAGTGTGGACACGCTCCGCGGACGGGGCTCTCGGGCAGGAATTCACGAAACAGTTGTGGGCACTGGGGGGCTTTTTGGTCCTCTATTGGGTGGTGTAATCGCTCAGAATCACTCTCTCAAGTCACCTTATCTCCTGGCCTTTACGGCTATTTTAATAGGAATATCAGCCCAGATTTACCTGCTTGCTAAAAGAAGGGCGGTTTTAGCCGCCTCAATTGGTAACCGCAGGCTTTAACTCCTTGGTTATGATCCGGTAAACGCAGGCTTAAGCCTGCGTTTATTTGCGCAGCTTGAAAGCTGCGGCTACCAGGGTTTCTTTGTGCAAGTTAAAACTTGCGACTACTAGACCGCTCTAACTCCATAAAATTGACTTACCCCAACCGTTATGCTACCTTTCTCTGGCCTGGAGGCAAAGGTAAAATAAGGTTTATCCAATGAACAAAGACGAAATTTACCGAATAATTGATGCTAATCTTAACCGGGCTTCCGAGGGTTTGAGGGTGATCGAGGACGGAGTAAGATTTCTTCTCAACGAAAAGAATCTTACTCTTAAGACGAAAGAGCTTCGTCATTTTCTCCTAAGAGGAGTTGGCCAGATTCTGGGAAAGGATCAAGGAAAACTAATTGTTTTCCGGGATGTGTCCGGAGACGTGGGAGCTCTTCTGAAGGATGAAAATTGGGTTGGCTGGGTAGATTTAATCAAGGCTAACTTTCGCCGGGTAGAGGAAGCTCAGAGAAGCCTTGAAGAATTCAGTAAATTGATAAGTCTCNCCTTATCAAAACATTTTAAGAAAGTAAGGTTTGAGGTTTATCTTCTGGATAAAGAGATTCAATTAAAGCTAAATAGAAAACTCGATTTGGGACTTTATGTGATAACTCCTCCTCAGTCCATTCCTCAAGGAGAATTTCAAGAGAAGGTTCTCCAGGTAATAGAGGGAGGGGCTAAAGTAATCCAGTTGAGAGAAAAGTCTCTTACTGATTTTTCTTTCTTCCAAAAGGCTAAAGCTTTGCGGGAAATAATTCCTCCCCAGGTTCTTTATCTGATCAATGATCGAGTAGATATTGCCGTTGCCAGCGAAGCAGATGGTGTTCATCTGGGGGGGGATGATCTTCCACTTTCAGCAGCTCGCCAGATTCTGGGAGACGATAAAATTATCGGGGTGTCTACCCATAGCCTTGAGGAAGCTGAGAAAGCAGTGAGAGAGGGAGCTGATTATATAGCCGTGGGTTCTATTTTTTCCAGTTCTACTAAACCCGAGGCTGGCCCGGGTCGAGGGGTGGAAATTATCTCTTTAATCAAAAGCAGAGTTAATATTCCTCTGGTGGCGGTGGGAGGGATAACTCTAAAAAATCTTGAAGAAGTTATCCAAGCTAAAGCTGACGGTATTGCTCTGATAAGTGCTATTTTTGACCAAAAAGATATTTTTGGAGCTACCCGGGAATTCACCAGAAGAATCAATGAATTGAGAATAAAACTATATGGAGAAAATATTTTCTTTTCTTTCCGGAAGCACTGATGAAACCCATCAATGGGGCAGAAGATTGGGAGTCAATATCTCCTGTCCTTTTTTGGTTGGTCTTGTAGGGGATATGGGAAGTGGGAAAACCGTTTTGGTTCAAGGGATCGCGCAAGGAATGCGGATTAGCACTCCGGTGAAGAGTCCCTCTTTTGCAATTGTACAAGAGTATTCAGGAAGACATCCTCTTTTTCATTTTGATCTTTACCGTATCCAAAGCGAGGAGGAGATGTTCTATTTGGGATATCAGGAGTATTTCTATCAGGAAAAAGCCGGAGTGGTTATTGAATGGGTTGACAAAATACCCCATCTACTTCCCTCTGAGTATCTGAAGGTCCAATTGCGTTTTATTAACTTTGACCAAAGAGAAATTACCTTCGTTCCTTATGGTCAGAGATATGAGCGATTAGTTCGGATTATCCGGGAGAGGGAAAATTGTTGCTGTTAGGAATAGATACCTCAGAACTGGAGAGTACTATTTTCTTGGGAGAGGAAAATAATATTTTGGCTAAAAGACTACTTCCACCAGCCAAGGCCTCTTGTGCTCTTCTAACAGCTCTGGATGAGTTACTGGGGAAATCAAGAAAGAAAATGAAGGACGTAAGAGCCGTGGCGATTAGTTTGGGACCGGGTTCCTTTACTGGTTTGAGAATTGGACTAAGCTTGGCTAAGTCTCTGGCTTTTTCCCAGGAGATTCCTCTGGTTGGGATACCCACTTTGGAATGCTTGGCCACAGCTACTCCTCTGGAAGGGATTATCTGTCCTTTACTGAATGGGTACCGGGGATGTTTCTACGGAGGGTTCTTTCAAAAAGGAGGAAAAACAGTTATAAAGGTTTCCCCCTACTTTTTCTCTTCTTCCGAGGAGATATTCAAGAGGGTGAAAAGTTTTGCCCCCCGGAGAGTAAAACTAGTACTTTCCCGCCAAATCCGGAGGCTCTGGCCAAATTTTGAGGTCAAGCCGGAAAATCTTGACCTTTTTTCAGAAAGAATTTATCTGGAGGAGGCTCATCTCGAGCTGGCCCTCAGGAGGATAAGGGAAGGAAAATTGGAAAATCTAACCACTTCGACTCCTATTTATCTTTTGCCTTCTGTGCAAAAATGAAGTTAGATAATTGGGAAGACAAGGTAATTTTTCGGCCGATGAATGAGAGAGATGTTCCTGAGGTTTATCAGATTGAAAGGGTTTCTTTCTCTTATCCGTGGTTTCCTAGCTTATTTATTAGAGAAACAAAGAAACCCGGGTTTTCTTTTTTCCAGGTGATGAAGCTAAGCGGGAAAATAATTGGGTACGCCGGCTACTGGAAAATCCGTAATGAAGCTCATCTAGTTGATTTAGCTGTCCATCCAGACTGGCGCCGGCGAGGATTAGGAAGCAGGTTTTTCCTGTATATTATTGATCAAATTAAGAGTAAGGGAATGGACTTGGTTACTTTAGAAGTGAGGGAAACCAATTTAGTGGCCCAAAGATTTTACGAGAAGTTTGACTTTCAAAAAATAGCTGTTCGCCGGGCTTATTACAAAGATACCGGGGAGAATGCTATTATCTACTGGAAAAAGTTGGGAAAAATTCAGGATAAACCCCAATATTTATCTGAATTTGGGGATTAAGGTTCGATAGATACTAGCGGCAACTATTAGTTTAAGGCAAGCCCCGGGAAGGAAGGGCAAAATTGCCAGGGTGAAGCCTTTTCCCAGACCGACGCGCAGAAATAGAGAGAGATGAAGCATTCCCAGGAGATAGATAATTCCCATTCCTGCTGTTAAGGTCAGGATTATCTGGATAAAAGTCTTTCTTGTTTTTCCTTCCATAATTTTCCCCACCAGCCAGGCGGCTAAAATGAATCCAAGAAGGTAACCTCCGGTAGGCCCTAAAAGATAGGCTATTCCACCGCCACCAGCAAAAAGAGGGATTCCAACCAATCCCAGAGCTAAGTAAATTATTTGCGTAAGTGCTCCTTGGCGACTCCCCAGAAAAGATGCTCCTAAGAGAACAAAGAAGGTCTGCAGGGTTACCGGAACCGGGGTAAAAGGAAGAGGAATTCGGATTAAAGCTCCCAGAGAGGTCAATAAAACGAAGAGAGCCACTCCTGTCCACCTGACTATTACTCCGGGAAGAAAAATCTTCTGGCTGAGTGCTCCTTTTGCTTTTACGTCGAGCATTTTTAATCCTTTTTCTTCTTTTCCTTGGTCTGAGCCATGATTCTCTGAGCAATTTCCTCCGGTAGTTTCTCATAATGGGAAAATCGCTTCCGGAAGATGCCGCTTCCCTGAGTGAGAGAGCGAAGACGGGTGGAATAATTATGCATTTCAGCCACCGGAACATAAGCCTTTATTTTTTCTCTACTCCCCAGAGGCTGAATTTCCAAGATTCGGCCTCGCCGACTGTTAAGATCTCCGTTAATCTCGCCTAAAAACTCACTGGGAATCTCCACCTCCACCTGGGTGATCGGCTCTAACATAATAGGATTTGCCTTTTCTACTGCATTTTTTAAACTCATTGAACCAGCTACCTGGAAAGCGATGTCTGAGGAGTCTACCGAATGGTAGGAGCCATCAAAAAGAGTAATTTCAATATCTACCATAGGATAAGAAGACAGGAATCCCTTTTTCAAAGCAGCCTTAACGCCCTTTTCCACCGAAGGGATAAATCGGTTTGGAACCGATCCTCCTTTTATCTTATCCACAAATTTGAATCCCTCACCTCGGGGAAGGGGTTTTATACGAAGCCAAACATCCCCAAACTGTCCTCTTCCTCCGGTTTGTCTCTTATACCTTCCCTGGGCTTCGGCAGAAGTGGAAATAGTCTCCCGATAGGGGACGCGTGGTTCCTCTGTTTCTATTTCTACATTAAATTCCTTTCTGATCCGATTAATAGTTACTTCCAGGTGAACCTCTCCCATACCCGAAAGAATAGTTTGAGCGGATTCTTTGTCTACTTCTACTCTAAGGATAGGATCAACTTTAACCAACTTAGATAGAGCGGCACTTAACTTCTGTTCATCTTTTTCATTCTTGCACTTGAGCGCGATAGAGGTAGTCGGTTCTGGAAACTCAAGAGGAGGTAGAATCAGAAAATGCTCTTGGTCAGAAAAAACATTTCCTGTACTGGTATTCTTTAGTTTAGTCAAAATCCCAATGTCACCTGTTCCTAACTCAGGCACTTCCTCTCTTTTGTTTCCTCGCACCAGGTAAATCTGACCAATCTTGACATTTTCGCCAGTGCTAACATTATATACGTTGCTGCCCGAAGAAAGAGTTCCGGAGTATACTTTAAGGAAATTAACCTCTCCTAAATGTGTCTCGGCTAAAGAAATAAAAACAAGAGATAAGAAAGGCTCCTCCGGCCCTATTTTTCTCTCTACCTCTTCTCCTTGAGGAGTTTTTCCTTTGATACAGTCTCGCCAGTGGGGAGAAGGAAAGAGATTTACCACCGTGTCCAGGAGTAACTCTACTCCATTATTCTTCAGAGCTGACCCACAAACAAGGGGGACAAAATTCGCTTTGCTAAAGCCTTCTCTCAATCCCTTTTTAATTTCCTCTTTACTAAGCTTTCCTGTCTCCAGGTACTTGGTAATGAGAGCATCATCTGTTTCGGCAGCCGCATCTATGATTTTTTCCCGAAAGGGAGCTAATTGCTCATCCATTTGTGGGAGAATATCCCCTGAGGAAGCTTTATTAGCTTGATATATTATACTCTTGTTCTCAATCAAATCAATAATTCTTTCTACCTTTCCTTCTTTTAATAAGGGGATCTGCAAAGGTAGAATAGTCTCATCTATTTCTTTTTCTATCTTTTCCAAAATAGACTGGAAGTTCATCTCACCTTCATCTATTTTGTTTAAAAAAATCAAGTGGGGCAACCTATCCTGGCAGGTATATTCCCAGAGTCTCTTCATTTCGTTTCCTGCCAAATTAGAGGGGGAAACAACTACAATAGCTCCCTCCACTGCTTTAAGGATAGCTTTGGTTTTGTCCAGGAAATCTCCAAAACCAGGAGTATCCAGAACATTTATTTTTTTGTTATTCCAGGGAAAATGGACCAGAGAGGGATTAATGGTGAAACCACGCTCTTTTTCTATGCTATCATAATCGCAAACTGTAGAGCCTTCCTGGACACTTCCCATCTTGGTGATAATCCCGGCTTGATAGAGCATGGCTTCCACCAGGATAGTTTTGCCAACCCCTTGTCCTCCTATTATAATTATGTTTCGCAGATCTTCCACCGCCAAAGGCATTCTAACCTCCTGAGTTTGTAATTTTTAGAGATTGCTACTTACAGCCTGGTATTGAATCTGTCTTTTGTCCCGTGCTGGAACAGTAATCTCATAAAGGAGAAGATCATCTCTCTGCAAGTAGGGAGAGGGATCGCTTTCCACTAACTTGCCCTGATCATATAAGTGCTCTACTACCTCTATGGTTGCAGGTAAATAGCTATGATTATAAAAAATGGAATGATAGCTGTACTCTGTCCCGGTTAATTCCTTCCGGTAAGAGGTCTGCACTCTATCAGCCTGAATATAGGGACAGGGGCCCATATAAATAATGGCTGTTTGACCAGGATGAACCTCAGGTAAACTATCTTTTCCCACATAAACAGTTCTTCCTTGTCCGGTAGTCTGATAAATGTAAACATTTCCGGGTGGAAGAATCCCTTGCGGAACGTCCTTTGAATCATTGATGAATACAAACTCTTCTCTAACCTCGTTGCCATACTTGTCCCCGTCAAAAAAGAGTCTTCTGGTTAAGGGAATCTTGGGGACGAAAAAAAGAGGTATTCTTTTCTTTTCCTGGGAGATCAAGCTAATAGGGTCAGATAAGTGGTAATTTAAGCTGGTCCGGGGAGCTGTTAGAGAGAACGTATCTGATGGAGTTTCCGGAGGAACCGGTTCGGAAAACTCTTGGGGAAAGAAGATTTCGGTAGAGAGAGTAAGGCAAGTAGCCGAGAAATCGGTGCCAGTGTTATTTTCTATAGTAGCCCAGGCAGATAGGTTTATATATTCACTATTTGGGTCAAGCTCTATTTGGTAATTGGGGCTCCAGCCAAGTCCGTCCGTAAGATAACCTATTTTCACAATACCTGAAGCGCTGGTTAACGCTTTTAGTCTCAGAGTAAGTGAAGAAGGAGAGGTTAATGTTACCTCTAAAACTTTGTATTCTTCAGCTTGAAGGCGAATTGAATCAAAGACTATTTTATCACTCACCGGACCCAAGGTTATTTCATGTAATCCCTTTTCCAAGAACACCGGTTGACTTATTTCAATTAGGTCCAGTCTTTCGGGAAAGATAGTTATGTGCTCAATCTGTCCCTGGGCCAGAATAGAACAGGAGCATTCTAGCCAAAAGATTAATCCCGTTGCCAGAAAGAAAAGAATTTTTTTGCATTTCACTTACCACTCCAAGACTATAGATGCCCAGGTGAGTCCACCACCAAAGCAAGCTAAAAGAATCTTATCTCCTTTTTTGATTTTCCCTTCCCTGACTGCCTGATCAAGAGCGACCGCAACGGAGGCTGCGGACATATTACCACATTTGGTTAAGTTAATGTAAACTTTATCCATGTTCATGTGTATTCTTTTAGCCACCGCTCGAACAATCCTAATGTTAGCCTGGTGAGGAATAAAAAAGTCAAGATCTTCATAGGTTAATCCTTGCTTAGCCAGGACCTCGTCAACTGCCTGAACCATTACTTTGACCGCTCGCTTAAATAGCTCGTTACCTTTCATTTGCATGTAATGCTGGCCTGTCGTGACTGTTTTTAGGGTGGCTGGTTTTCGAGAACCACCGGCCGGGACTCCAACCAGGTCGGCTCCTCCACCGTCGGCTCCCAGATAAGTGGAAATAATCCCGCTGCTGTCATGGGAGGGACGCAAAATAGCAGCGCCAGCTCCATCAGCGAAAATAACACAGGTGTTGCGATCCTGCCAATCTGTGATTTTGGAGAGAGTCTCTGAAGCCACCACCAGTATGGTATCATATACTCTGGTGGCGATAAATTGGCTGGCTATACTTATGTTATATAGAAAGCCTGAACAGGCAGCTTCCAGGTCAAAAGCGGGTATTTCCTCAACCTCTAATCTTTTTTGAAGGATACAGGCGGTAGCCGGGAAAATCATATCCGGAGTAATAGTAGCCACGATGATAAGGTCCAGATCTTGGGGGGAAATGCCGGCTGCCTTAATAGCTTTCAGGGAAGCATGATAGGCTAAATCAGAGGCGGCTTCATTTTCACTGGCTATCCGTCTCTCTTCAATCCCTGTTCTGCTACGTATCCATTCATCAGAGGTATTGACCATTTTTGCCAGGTCAGCATTGGTTAAAATTTTACTGGGAATATAAGAACCCGTTCCTACGATTTTTGTTCTTCTAAGATTCATTGCTCTACTGCCTCTTGGTTTTTCCTTAAAGCACTCTTGATGCTCTGGTTAATGTTAGACTGGGCAAACTCGTATCCGATCAGGATAGCGTTTTTCACGGCCTTACTGGTGGAAGCTCCGTGTGCAATTATGCAGACTCCATTAATTCCCAAAAGAGGAATGCCCCCGTATTCGGAATAGTCCAGATTTTTTCTGACTCTGGCCAGCCATTTCCGGGAAAAAAAATCTCCCAGTTCGGAAGAACTTTCCCCAATTTCTTGTTTAATGATATTGAGAGTAGTTATGGCAAAACTCTCGGCAAACTTTAAGATGGTATTTCCCACAAATCCGTCACAGACTACTACATCTATCTTGCCGCTGATGATGTCATTTCCCTCAACATTTCCCACAAAATTAAGAGCTGACTGTTGGAGAAGTCTGAATGTTTGAGCGAGGACTTCTCCTCCCTTACCAGCTTCAGTCCCAATGTTTAACAGACCTACCCGAGGAGATTTCTTTCCCAGCAGGCTGTTGGCATAAAGACTTCCCATTAGAGCAAATTGGAGAAGATGAGCTGGACGACAGTCAACATTAGCACCCACGTCCGTCAGGATAACCCTCTCACTGGAGAGAGTGGGAAGACTGACCGCCAGACAGGGACGTCTTACACCCTCTAATTTTTTTAGTTTAACCAGGGCAGTTGCCATAACTACTCCGGTATTACCGCAACTCACCATAGCTTCGGCTGAGTCTTGTCTGACTAACTCAGCGGCCACGGCAATAGAAGAATCTCTCTTTTCTTTTAAGGTTTCAGCCGGGGTATCATTCATGGTAACAACCTGTGAGGCTGGAACTAAAGTAAAGAGAGATTTTTTAACGGATAATTTGGCCAGCTCCTTTTTTATCCTTCTTTCTTCACCTACTAAAAGTACTTTTACCCGGGAATTCTCCCTTATTGCCGCGACAGCACCCTCAATAACAATACGAGCACCTCTCTCGGCACCCATAGCATCAAGAGCAATCCTCATTTCACTTCTTAGCTTTCTTGGCAACCAACTTACCCTTGTAGTATCCACATTTTGGACAGATATGATGGGGAAGTTTAGGAGCCTGACACTGGGGACAATAGGTCAAAGTTACCACTTTCAGCTTCTGATGGGCCTGTCTATTTCCTCTTCTTGAATTTGAAGTCTTCTTTTTTGGAACACCCATTGAGTTTCCTCCCTCTGGTTCCTCAGAGGAACCAGAGCGCTCATTTTAAAAGAAAAAAAATAGTTACCACTCAAACCTCAAACAAGCATTAACGACTGCTACTGATGAAGGCTCAAAAAAATATTCTGATGTTCGCCTACCTTTCGTAAGATATTTACCATAATTTCGTTATCTAGTCAAGTCGGGCTCGGGATATTCTCCTTTACTCCTGGGATAATCATCTATCAATAACTGCTTGGCCTTCTTGCTCGGGGAGAAATAAACTCACCGCTTTGCGGCTCAAACAGAATTTCTCCTTTATTCCTTGCTGCGAAGACCTCGTTAAGGAAGATTATCAATGTCGCCTCAGGAGAATGGGCCTCGCTGAGAGTCTCGTTCATTTCGTTCCTCTCGTTGATTCCGTTGAAATCGTTGAAACCGTTCCTCTGGTTCCTCCGGTTCATTTGGTTCCTCTATAAGACTGGTCAAAAACTCCCATATTGTAGCGGTACGATTCATCGGACCCTTTATTAAAGTAAGCATAAACAAGGTAGCCGCAGGCTTTAGCCTGCGTTTATTTGCGCAAGTTAAAACTTGCGGCTACCCTAACTCTTTTGCGCAGCTTGAAAGCTGCGGCTACCATATATTCTGTCTTGCTCTGGTGCGCTCAAGCCGAGAATTTTTCTTTGAGCTTCTTCTTCACCAAAGGAGGGACTAACTCGTCAAGACTTCCACCTAATTTAGAGATTTCCTTGATGATAGAAGAGGACAAATAGGAATACTTTTGGTTAGTCATAAAGTAGATCATTTCTATTTGGGGATTAAGCTTGCGATTAATCAAATCCATTTGAAACTCATATTCAAAATCAGATAGAGCTCTAAGACCTCGGATGATAAGACTAACCTCTCTTTCCCGAGCGTAATCAACTAAAAGCCCCTGGAAGCTTTTAACTTCTATTCCGGGAGTTGAGGCAAGAACTTCTCTTATTATGTTAACTCTTTCCTCAGCGGTGAATAGAAATTCTCTTGTGGGATTAGCGTTTACGGCAACGATGATTTTCTGGAAAACAGCTTTACTTCGTTTAAGTATGTCCAGGTGTCCGTTAGTAATTGGGTCAAAGGTACCCGGATACAAAGCACTTTTTACCATTTTTCTCTTTCCTCACTTGATTGAAGTAATAAACAAAAACTTTTCCCTCTATCTCGAGGGAGTTTTTGTTTATTCTGGATGACCGATCCTTATTTCCTTGAAATAAAATAGTCCTGGAGAATCTTGTTGTGATCAAAAGATAGATTAGTGGGAATGCGTTCTCTTGGGTAAATCATCATTTTTTTTGCATCATCACCTGCTTGAGGGTTCCCCTCTCCCTCTCCTACAAAGACCGTACTAATGGTATGGCATCGAGGATCCCGACCTGGATGAGAATAAGAATGAAATTGTCGTAGATTCTTAATTTTTAGGTTGGTCTCCTCTTTTACCTCTCGGATTACCGCCTGTTCAAGGGTCTCGTTATAGTTGACAAAGCCACCGGGAAGAGCCCATCCGTAAGGAGGATTCTTTCTTTTTATCAAGACAACCCCCTCTTCCATTAAAACGATTGCGTCTACTGTAGGTATAGGATTTCGGTAGAATTGATAGAAGTGTTTGAGGATGGTGATATGAGAAGGAAAGACCAGTAGAGGAGTCTTTGATTCACTAAAAAATTCTGCCTCAATCACTTCTTCCCCTGGAGAATAATTGATAAATTGAGAGTGAAGATGATAACCTATAACCACTACTTTTCCATAAGTTGAACTATCATCTGCTTCAACCCCCACCAGTCCTTCGATGTTAGCCTCGACTCCCAACTCCTCCTTTATTTCTCTTAAAACAGCTTCTTTAGGAGTTTCATCCTCTTCCACGAATCCTCCCGGTAAAGCCCATTCACCTTTCCCGGGTTCGATACCTCGTTTTATCAAGAGAACCTGTCGTTTTTCCGGCTTGGTCAGCACCCCTACCACTACGGGCAGAGGATTTCGATATTCAATATATCCACAGCTCTGGCAAACAAACCTTTTTCGTTCATCTACTAATTTTTCTTCCAAAAATTGCCCACACTTGGGACAGTATTTCATGGTTTTCTCAGTTAGATCTCTTATTATATTACCGAAATAAGTCAAAATTGCTGGTACTCGCCTTACTGATTATTTCTGCTTTTTGGGAATAATCCCTTCCAGAAGACTAATTACTCCTACCGCAATTAAGAGAATAGCTATAATGCCCAGTATTCCTTTAATCAGAAGAGCTAAAGGATGGGCAAGGATTATCACTCCGAGGATTCCCAGAGCAAGAATTCCCAGCAGGATTAATATTCTCAAGCTCTCACTTCCTTCTGAGTCTTAATTGTTTGCCCCTTTAACCTATTTTTAAGAAAGAAAGTGATAAGGTAGGTTAAATCCAATTATTCTCTCCTTTCAGCCAGGGCAGGTAACTTTTTCTACTGTTTTGAACATTCTCCTATAGCCTAAATTAAGGGTCAAAATGCCACTTAGATATTTCCATCTTCCTCCGGTAACTACGCTGGAAAGTCGGTAGATCATAGAGGGAATACTATAAACTTTTTGATAGGCCCAGGTGAATCCATCCTTCAAGTCATCAGTAGTCATTAGTCTGGGTTTAAATACCACATTGGAGATATCATAGTCAGACCAGTCCCGGTCAACGATTCGTTTTTCCTTCTCCAGTTTATCGAATAATCTGGTTCCCGGAAAGGGAGTAAGAATACCGAACTGAATGGCATCGAGTTTGACCTTATTTATGAACCTCACTGTTTTTCTAAATATACTAATATCGTCGTTATCAAATCCAAAAATGAAAGCTCCTTCAATAAAAATGCCGAATCGGTGAAATCTCCGGACTGCTTTTTCATAAAAACTTATTTTATTTTGAAACTTTTCTGCCTCTCGGAGTGAGTTAGGGGAAATAGATTCAAAACCAACGAAGAGACCCCGACAACCGGACCGGGAAGCTAATCTCAAAAGTTCCAGATCTTGAGCCGCATTAATAGAGGACTGCCCCAGCCAGATGAGCTTAAGGGGTATAAGAGCTTGAAATAATTCCTTAGCATAGCTTACGTTACCCATAATATTGTCGTCCATGAATCCGACAAAACGACTGCCCAGTGATTTACCGATCATACCTTTTATTTCATGAACGACATCTTTAATGGGGCGGAGTCGGTATTTCTTACCAAAAAACCGACTTACCGAGCAAAAAGAGCAGTCAAAGGGACATCCTCGACTGACCTGAATGAGGCGAGTGGTAATATACTTGTCTTTCTTGAGCAAAGACCTTTTGGGGATGGGAAGATGAGCAAGATTTATTCTTTCTGTATTGTGGTAGAATTTTTGGAGAGTTTTTCTCCCTCCTCTCTGGAAATCCCTAATAAGCTGGGGCCAGGTTGATTCCGCTTCTCCTATTACTACTGCCTCGGCATGAGCGGCCGCTTCTTCGGGAACAGCCGAAGGATGCATTCCTCCGAGAACTACAGGGGTTCCTCTTCTCCTAAACTCATCAGCTACCTGATAGGCTCTGGGAGCAGCAGCGGTCATCGAGGTAATGCCCACTAAATCTGTCTTTTTCTCAAAGTCAATTTCTTGAACATTCTCGTCAATCAGATCAATCTCGATATCTTCCGGAGTTACCGCAGCTACAGCTAAGAGACTGAGCTGAGGGAACTTAAATACTCGATCTCTTTTTATTCTTTTTTTCTTGGTTTCAGATTTCCAGGTAGGGGAGATTAAGGTGACTTTCATAGGGAGGCCTTCTCCTTTACCTGTTTCTGCAGGATTCCATTTTTTTTGCTTTGCATTTCAACTTCTCTTCTGTTTTTTTCCTGATGGTTCTTGATGACTTTGCTCAATTTGAGAATAGGACTGTCGAAATCTCCGGCGATCATTCTTTCAAAATCAGGTCGAGTGATTTTATCCATTTCTTTAGAGTACTTATCCAGAAAGTCAGCGATTTCTCCCTGGATAATAGTTTCTGCCCCCTTATGGGTGGGATAGGCTCCGTATTCCTTAACGACTTTCCTTAATATTTCAGGTTTGTCAATGATAGTGCAGGGGGTTAGGTAATTATCATTCGTGTTTAACTGTTCTTTCCTGATAGAAAGAAAGAAAGGAGAAGTAATGGCGTCTCGCAAACCTTTACCTTCAGGACTTTATTTGGCTGCATTGAGGGACTGCCCAATCTTGAACTGGAGAAGGGAGCCGAGCAAAGTTTGGGATTCACCTATGTCAAGGACATTGCTCAAGGCACAGTTCTGGTTTACCAAACCAAGAATCTCAAACACCGGATATTCAACATTGCTGCTGAGGAAGCTATTAATTTTCTTGATCTGGTCTCCATCGCCCAGAAATATAGTCCCTTTCCTATCCAGGTAAAGATAGGACCTGGAAAATTTATTCCTCGCGGTGAGACCCTAAATATATCCCTGGCAAAAAAGGAACTTGGCTTTGAGCCCAAATATAACATTGAAGAGGCAGTGGCTGAATACGCCGGGTGGATTAAGAAAAATACCATCTAATAAGGTTCCTTTGGTTCATTCCGTTCCTCTCGTTCCTTTAGTTCATCTGGTTCGTTTAGTTCATCTGGATCAAACATCTTTCAACGGAAAGAACGAGATAAGGAAGAAAGAAATTGAGTAATGAGACTTTTCAAGGCAAAACAAAGGAAGAAATTCTGGAAAAAGTTTATCGATTAGGATTAGAATATGAACAGGAAAAGCATTCTTGTTCCCAATGCGTGGTAGCTGCCCTGCAGGAGGTCTTTCAAATCAAAGATGACAATCTTTTCCGGGCTTCTTATGCCCTGGCCGGAGGGGTTGGGGGCAGTACCAATGGTTCCTGTGGAGCACTTTCCGGAGGAACTATGATGATAAGTTATTTTTATGGCCGCAAACGATCAGAGTTTGATCAGCCTATCTTTAACAAAAAGTCGGAGATGCTGGCTAAAAAGCTTCAGGATAGATTCCAGAAAGAATACGGAAGTTGTATTTGCCAAGAGATTCAGCAGAAGATCTTTGGTCGCAGTTTTGATTTCTGGGATGAAGAGGAACACCAAGCCTTTGAGGAAGCCGGAGGTCATGAGGATAAATGCCCGGTGGTAGTGGCTAAAGCAGCCGTCTGGACAGCGAAAATTATCTGGGAGGAAGAGCATAAATCAAAATAAGCTTCCGCACAATTTGAGCTTAAATTTGATTTTATATGAAATCTAAATTATTATCTCTGGAGAGTATTTAACCTACCTAATTGTCAGAAGCTTTCTGGTCAGCTTGCCGCCGGGTTCGTGCCCTGGCCTCATGTCTCTTTTTACCCTCCTGGAATCTCTTAATCTCCTCTTTTGTTTCCAGTTTTGGCTCAGGTACAAGAACAGGTTTTCCCTTTCCATCCACCGCCACAAAGGTAAAATAGCCGGAACAAGCCTTGACTTTTTTCCCACTGAGGATATTTTCTCCCCAGACTTCCACCTCTATTTCCATGGCGCTTCGAGAAACAAAATTCAGGTGAGCACTAATTTCTATTATCTCTCCCACCTTGATAGACTGAGTAAAGTCCAAACGGTCCATTCCGGCAGTAACACAGGTCTTTCGGGTATATCGGCTGGCGGAAATGAAAGCAGCCTTATCCATTAGAGAAATCAGATATCCTCCAAAAATTGTCCCGTACTGATTAGTATCCCCAGGCAATACTATTTCTATTAGCTTCACCTTTGATTCAGATATTTTCCTTTTCATCCTTTATGCCTCCTCGCCGAACATCCAATTTTTGTCAGAAAAAAAGTATAAAAGGGGACGGTTCTCTTTTTACTCTTTTTAGTGGTCAACTCAATATTCTACCCTATCAATTGTTTGTGGTCAATCAGGACGAGATAACTCAGATACTTGACACTATTTTGTTTTGTGATAAAATGATGACTGAATGGTCAGCCATCATTTCCACCAGGAGGAATTTTAGTGATTGAGGCTCAAGAAAAAAGAAAATCAAAACAGCTTAATCATACTGTTCAAATACAAGAGGCTGCTGAAAAACTCTTTGCCGAAAAGGGTTTTCATCTCACTACGGTAGAAGAAATTGCCAGAGAAGCCAATTTGGGTAAAGGGACAATATATCTTCACTTTGCTAATAAGAAGGATCTTTTTCTTTCAGTAATTGAAAAGAAACTGCATGTTTTGTTGGAAAAAATAAAGGTGGGGATCACTCAAGGAAAGTCTTTTTCTGAAAAGATAAGACTGGCTATTGGGGTTCACCTCAAATTCCTGGAGAATAACGCTAATTTCTTCAAAATCACGCAAACTTTTCCTGAACAATTCAAGAAAGAATTAGAAGAGAAACTTCTGCAAAGGGTAATTAAGATAAATTCTCAATATCTTGCTCTGGTTGATAGCTTGATTAAACAAGGCATTAAAGAGGGAGAAATCAAGAATCTGAATCCGCGAAAATTAGCCGTTATTTTGATAGGAATTGTTCATAGTCTCACTATCTATTGGGTTTATGGAGGAGAGAAGGACTCCCTATCTGCCGACCGGTTCCTAGCCTGGGAGATATTCTGGAAAGGAGCTCATTCATCTTTGTTTCTTACTCAGAACTCTTCTTCAAAAAAGTAACTATCTGTTTTTAATAACCACATTAGTGACCCGTAAAGGAGGACGCTGTGAGTGCAAAACCATTGGGGACGAAAGTGAAAAAAAATTTAGTAAAGTGGGAAATCAAGCGATTGCTGAGCCAGCTTGCCGATACAAGAAACCAGAAAGAATTCTATCAGAAGTTTGACAAGATACTTCAGGGACTCTATAAATTTGCTGGTCCTAACCAAGCAGCCATGGAAAATGTAGAAAAAGCTTTTCGACAGAGACATCCCTGGACCGAGTTATCCAGAATACTTCTCCAGGAACGACTTTCCAAAATTCCCCGGGAAAGACTGGCCGAAAACTTTTTTTGTGACTGGGTAACGGAAGCTAAAAAAAGGGATAAACTTGAAGAAAACCATTTTAAAGCTCCCTGGTTTTTCGTCATTTCTCCCACTGTAGCCTGCAATCTACATTGTTATGGTTGTTATGCCCATGAGTATTCCCGAGGCCAGGGATTATCTTACCAAACTCTGGATCGCATATTGAGGGAGGCAAAAGAACTGGGAATTAAATTCCTTACTATTTCAGGAGGTGAACCTTTTTACTACAAGGACAGGCAAACTAATAAAGATATCATAGATTTATTTGAGGAACACCAAGATATGTTTTTTCAGGTTTATACCAACGGAACTCTTCTTGACGATAAGAAAATTGAGAGATTGGCTAAAGTGGGAAACATGGCCCTAGCTATTAGCGTAGAAGGTTTTAAGAAAGAGACTGATGAAAGGAGAGGAAAAGGTGTCTGGGAAAAAATTGAGGAGGCCAGGGAAAAACTTTATCAGGCAGGGATTCTGGAAGGATTTTCCATCACAGTGACCCACCAAAATGCAGAACTGGTCAGTAGCGAAGAATTCATTGATTACTTAATCTCTAAACATTGTTCTTTCGGCTGGTATTTCATCTATATCCCCATCGGTAAAGAACCGATAGTTGACCTTATGCCTACTCCGGAACAGAGGACTATGCTCAGGAAAAGAATATGGAAATATCGTTCGGAAAAACCTGTTTTTATCGGGGATTTCTGGAATGATGGACCCTGGACAGGTGGATGTATTGCCGCAGGCCGCAAGTACTTTCACATAAATTCCCAGGGTGATATTGAGCCCTGCGTCTTTGTACACTTTGCTGTGGATAACATTGAAAAACTCTGGAAAGAAGGTAAAGGTTTGCGAGACGCCATTACTTCTCCTTTCTTTCTTTCTATCAGGAAAGAACAGTTAAACACGAATGATAATTACCTAACCCCCTG
>AQRW01000178.1 GCA_000402295.1 Candidatus Aerophobus profundus SCGC AAA252-L23 | reverse complement strand
AACTAATTCTTCTTCAGAAGGGGAAAATTTGGAATTATGATGAGGTGAGAGAATCTCGAGAAAAGATTAAAGAGTACTATCGAGGAAAGGGATATACTTCAGTGGAGGTAGAGATTTCTCCTTCACTTCTTCAGGAGGGGGAATGCCGGGCCTTGTTTACTATCAAAAAGGGTAAGCGAGTCAAAGTAATAGAGGTAGAGATAGAGGGAAATACTGTTTTTTCGGAAGCAAAACTTAGAATTCATATGAAAACCAAATATCGTCGCTTCTTTGATCCTGATGCGCTGAAGGAGGATATGACTCGGTTAATTGATATCTATCGTCAGGCCGGCTATTATTTTGCATATTTTGAAGAACCACGGTATGTTTATTTCCAGAAAAAGAAAGAAGATTGGGTAAGAATTTTCCTGCCCCTCGTGGAGGATAAGAAGTTAATTGTTTCTGAGGTTAAAGTAGAGGGAGCGCATCTTTTCACTCCCTCTAAAATTATTGACCAGTTCCAGCCTGGCCGGGGGAAGATTTTCAATCCGGAAGAGATTAAGAAGAGCATTGAGAGAATCCAGAATAAGTACGGAGAGAAAGGTTATGTTTATACTCGAATTATCCCCGATGTTCAGTTTATAAAAGGAGAGGCTTTAGTCGGAATAATTCTCAGGATTGAAGAGGGTCAACAAGTAAGAGTAGGCAAAATTAGCCTTGAAGGAAATGAGAAAACTCAGGTAAGGGTCTTTAAACATACTTTCCCCCTCAAGGAAGGAGATATCCTGAACACCCGTATGGTCCGAGAGGGATGGCGACGACTTTATAATCTGGGTTTTTTTAAGAGCGTAGACATTGAAACCCACCAAACTTCTTCCCCTTCCCGGATTGATTTATCCCTGAAAGTTAAGGAAAATGAGCGTTTGGGACGGCTCTATCTGGGTGCTACCTACAGTTCAGCCACTGGGCTGGGAGGGTTTATTCAATACGCCAGGGATAATCTCTGGGGTCAGGGAAAGAAAATTGCTGTGGATTGGGAATTTGGTCAGAATAAGAATGAATATGATGTAAGTTATCTGGACCGCTGGTGGAGAGATACTCCCACCAAAGTTACTTTGAAAGCCTATAGCCGGAATACTACCTATTATTGGAGCGAGGAAGGCTACCAAAAAGGAGTCCTGGGATTCGGGATAGGAGTGGGTAGGTCTTTGCTGCCAAACTGGGACATACTTGTTAATTTTAAGAATGAAAATGTGAATATTAGTGAACTAGAGGATAAACCTTTTCCTGAAGATGTAGAATCAGGAGAGACGGTCGGACGGAGTGTGGAGTTAGTCCTGATGAATGATCTACGTGTTCGGGATGAAGCTTTTAATTCTTACCGGGGTTCTCTGTCTTCTTTATCGGTGGAAGAAAGCGGGGGATTCCTGGGAGGAGATATTGATTTTACTAAATATCGGGCGGAGTGGCGAGGTTATTGGCGGCGAGGTGATTTTTGGAAATCTCCCATTTTGGCCGTAAGGCTTCGGGGACTGCTGGGCGAGAGGTTGCCTTATTATGAGGAGTTCTATATCGGGGGACAGGATACCTTAAGAGGATACGAACTAAACGAGTTTCGGGGAGATAGAGTTCTACTGGGAACAGCGGAGCTTCGCCTACCCTTGAATGAAGAAATGATGTTTAGTGTTTTTCTGGATAGTGGAAGAGTCTGGGGAGGGGATTCGGTTATGGAAGATTACGCGGTTGGTTGGGGATGTGGACTGAATATGAGATTGCCTTTGGGTATTCTTCGTTTTGATTGGGGATTCGGTCGGGAAGGAGAAACTAAGTTTTATTTTGGTATGGGCGAAGCTTTCTAAAACTACTCACTTGCTTATGATAGTTATCAGCGGTGGTTTAGCTAAAGGTAGAAAAATAAAGACCCTCCGGGGGATGTCCACTCGACCGCTTCTCTCACGGATAAGAAAGTCACTCTTTGATGTGCTCAGAGAGAATGTGGTCAATAGCCGTTTCTTGGATCTCTACGCCGGCTCTGGAGCAGTAGGTATAGAGGCTCTCAGTAGGTTGGCCGGCCAGGCTACTTTCGTGGAGAAAAATCCTGCTTGTCTGGAGATTATTCGGGAGAATCTGGATCGTTGCCATCTCCTGGATAAAGCTGTAATATTGAGAGGAGATGTCCTTACTTCTTTTCCTCATCTGCTGAATAAAGAGAAATACGACATTATTTTTATCGGTCCTCCTTATTTTCGGGGTTTGCAAGAAAGGACTCTTGAGATTATCGAAGAAAAACAAGCTAGATGTTTCACAGTTATTGTCCAGCATTCTTCCCACGAATCTGTTAGTTTTGAGGGAACAAGTTATTTTCAGGCGTGGAAAGAGAAGAAATATGGAAATACCATATTGACCTTTCTCCAATCAAAGAGATGAAATTAACTAAAATTATTTTGGTTTCCCACTGTCTTCTCAATCAATTAACCAGAGCCGGGGGAGATGTCACCTCGGGTGTTGAGAAAAAGATTCTGCAACTTCTTTCTCATTATCCTTTTCCTGTGGAGCAATTACCCTGTCCGGAGTATCTCTTTGCCGGCCATAGAGAAAAAAAAGATAAGGATGAGTGGGAACGAGTAGAAGGGTTTCCGGAATTCTGTGGCCAGTTAGCCCATCGAGTCGATTCCTTCTTAAAAAAATTATCAGTGAGCTCTTCTCTTGTTTTAATCTCCATAGCTCGCTCTCCCTGTTGCTCATCCTCTGAAATTTATGTTGCCGGTAAGCTTATCCCCGGCCGGGGAATTTTTTTGAAGGAACTTAGGCAAAGGATTCATTTTGAGGTGGTGGAATTTGATTTCAAAAGAGTGGATGAATCTCTAAAGAGGTTGAAATCGAAAATAAAAAATTAAGGATAACTCCAGAAGGAGGACTTTCAGTTGAATTTGAAAGAGAAACTGAGTCTCTTGCCCGAAAAATCGGGAGTTTATCTTCTAAAAGATCAAAAGGGAAAGGTGCTTTACGTTGGTAAAGCTCTTTCCCTTAAGAAGAGAGTTCCTTCTTATTTCCAAAAAACCTTCCTTTCTCCTCGTTTAACCTCACTAATTAATCGAATAGGTGATGTCGAGTGGATAGTTACTCAGTCTGAATCAGAGGCATTTCTGTTAGAGTACAACTTAATTAAACAATACCATCCTCACTATAACATCCAGTTCAGGGATGATAAATCTTATCCTTTTATCAAGCTGACTATAAAGGAGTCTTTCCCCAGGGTTTTTTTGACCCGTAACCCCCAAAAAGATGGTTCTTTATATTTTGGTCCTTATACTGATGTCCGGGCGGCCAAGAAGTCTCTTCAATTAGTCCACCATTTTTTTCCTTTAAGGCGATGCCAGGGAAAGTTTAAGTACAGAATCCGACCTTGTTTGCATTATCACATTAAAGAATGCAGTGCCCCCTGCGTGGGAGCGATTGATGAGGAGAAGTACTCCTTGTTGGTTGAGGGTGTTCTTCTTTTTTTGCGGGGTCATTACCAGAGTCTCCTTTTTAGCCTGGGAAAGAGGATGAGACAAGCCTCACGGGAGGAGAAATTTGAAGAGGCTGTTAAGCTCAGGGATTCCATTCGGGCTATTCAAAGAATGAATCAGAGCCAGAGGGTAGCTTCTTTTTTAGGAGGAGACAGAGATCTTATTTCTCTGGCTACAGCGGGAAAAGAGACCTGTGCGGTGGTCTTTATGGTTAGAGAAGGAAGGTTAATAGGTAAGAATCATTTTTTTATCCGGATAAACAAAGGGACCAGAGAAGAAGAAATAATAGTTCCCTTTCTTAAACAGTACTATCTGCGTAACTTTTTCATTCCTTCGGAAATACTTATTCCTACAGCAGTTGAAGAGACGGGAGAGATTGCCTCCTGGTTATCAGAAAAAAGAGGGAAAAAGACAGAAATTAAGGTTCCTCGTCGGGGTGAAAAATTAAGATTAATGAAATTAGCTCGAGAAAACGCTGCTCTTATTCTTTATCAATACCGGGCCCAAGGTAAGGAAGAAGCCTTAAGTGAACTCAAGTCCTATTTAAGTTTGGGAAAGATTCCCCAAAGAATAGAGGGTTTTGATATCTCCAACATTCAAGGGGAAGAAGCTGTCGGCTCAATGGTGGTTTTTGAGGAAGGGAAAGCCAGAAAATCAGAGTATCGGAAATTCAAAATCAAAACAGTTAAGGGAATAAATGATTTTGCCATGTTGGCCGAAGTAGTTGATCGTCGGTACAGAAGACAATTAAGGGAAAAAAAGTCTCTTCCGGACTTAATTTTGGTAGATGGAGGTAAGGGTCAGGTTTCTACCTGCTGGAGGGTTCTCCAGGAACTTGGCCTGGATTGTATTCCTCTGGTAGGCTTGGCCAAGGAATTTGAGGAGGTTTATGTTCCTTTTAAGAAGCTTTCTCTGGATATTCCCCGGGATTCTGCGGCTCTAAAACTTCTTCAAGAGATCAGAGACGAGGCGCATCGCTTCGCTCATTCTTATCATCAAGGCCGACGGGAGAAAAAAATAAGGGTTTCCTCTCTGGAGGAGATTCCCGGAATAGGAGAGATGACTAAACAACTTCTTTTGTCCCACTATAAGTCTTTGGGATATCTTAGAAAAAGTCCACCTGAGGAACTGCAAAAAATTGCCGGAATCGGTCCAGTCAAGGCGAAAACTATTCATCGGTATCTTGGGGTAGAACAGTAGTGAATTAAGAGTTCCCTCCCACTGTCATTGCGAGGAGCGCAGTCCCTCCAAAGGGGTAGTGTCCCGCCAGAGGGGTAGGGGAGGCTTTAGCCTCCCACTGTGTCATTGCGAGGAGCGAGATTCCTCGCTGGGCTCGGAACAGGCTTAGCAATTTTCAAGAGGACATAACGCCACGCCTACCTTGGTAGACTGGGAATGACAGAAAAGAGAGTAGTTTTAGAGAAACTACACTATTACCATAAACTGAACTATTACTGATTTATGGGGGGGTAGTTGTTGAAGTTTTTCACCGTTAATCTTGATTTTTTTTGGTTTGCCGCTCTGGCTCAAGGAAATTCTTTAATCAGGACTTTTCTCTCTGATAGCCAAGAAGATATTTTGAAAGAATCCAGTCTAACTGCGCATTCCTCCGAGTCTCCTTCTCCTGTTCTCCGGCAGTTAAGAAAAGACTTGCAAGTTTATGCTCGAGGAGAAAGGGTTGATTTTTCCGGATATTATCTTATACTGGGAAATTATTCCGCCGTAGCCCAAAGAGTCTGGACTCAGACCCGTCTTATTCCCTATGGTCAGGTTCGCTCTTACAAATGGATAGCTCAGGAGATAGGTAGTCGCGGCTTTCGAGCCGTAGGACAAATTATGGGCAAAAATCCTTTTCCCATCATTGTTCCCTGCCATCGGGTTATCGCCAGCGATGGAGGTCTGGGTGGCTTTGGGGCCGGACTAAATCTTAAGACAAAACTGTTGGAGCTGGAAGGATTAACTTTCTCAGAAGGGAAAGTCGTCAGAGTCTCAAGGAGTTGAAAGTGGTAGCCGCAGGCTTTAGCCTGTCTATTATGATCCGGTAGCCGCAGGCTTTAGCCTGCGTTTGTATACGCAAGTTAAAACTTGCGACTACCCTGATCTCCACAGTTGGTAGCCGCAGACTTTAGCCGGCGAAAAACAAACGCAACTTAAGGATTGCGCAAGGTACGGGTTGTCATCTTAGGAGTTGAGAATGAGAGGAAAAATGAAAATAGTTGCTGGTACGCTGATGTTGTCATTCTTGTTTTTATCCCTAGCGGGATATGCTATTCCTCCCTTTAGAAACGGGATCCGACCTCCTACCCCAGAAGAAATGGAATATCTCGAGGAAAAAGTCATTAAGATTGAAGTGATTGAACCCAATAAACTGGCCCTGGAAAGGTATAGACTTTTGCCGGGAAAGCGGGTAGACTTAGCTTCAGCGGTGAAAAATTATGAATGGCTTCCGGTGGTAGGTAGTCAAGGACAGCAGGGAAGTTGTGCCGCTTGGTCGGTTTGCTATTATTACAAGACTTATCAGGAATCAAAAGAGCACGCTTGGGGTCATCCTGACCCAAATAGCCATCCTGAGCAGGTATCCAGCCCGGCCTTTGGCTATAACTTAGTTAACGGAGGATATGATGGCGGAAGCTGGCCTCTCTTTATTATGCAGTTAATCATGGACCTGGGCTGTGCTACCTGGGAAGACATACCCTATGACGATAGTGACTATCTATCCTGGCCCGACGAGGGAGGCTGGCGCCGAGCCATTCCCTATCGAGCCGATACGGTAGCAGAAATTGACTTGAGTACTGATACCGGAATTAATCTTCTAAAGCAACATTTGGCTAACGGAGATCTGGCTACTATTGCCATTCCGGTATATAATAATTTTTATGATGATTATCCTGACGATGTCGAGGGGATAAACAACGGCGTTCTTTTTCATAATGTGGGAAGCTATCTGGGAGGGCACGCCCTGACGGTGATTGGCTATGATGATGATAGGTCTTACTGGGATGGCACTGAAACCAAATACGGTGCCTTTAAGATAGTAAATTCCTGGGGATCCGACTGGGGATTGGAAGATGCTGACCTGGGAACAAAGGGATTTTGCTGGTTTTCCTATGAATATATGAGAGGTGAAAGCTATCAGGAAGCCTGGATTATGACTGACAAGCAGGGCTACACCCCTAGCGCTTACGGAATATTTGGCTTAAATCATCAAAAGCGGGGAGAATTGAAGGTAACTTTTCGGGGAGGAGCAGATCCCCTTAATCCGGAATGGGATTTTAATTGTTTGCCCAATCTGGGTGGTAGTTGGTATCAGGATGATGAAGGTATCTGGCATGAAGCTGAGCATCCGATAAATCAAAATATCGTGGTAGACTTAACTTCTTATACCTCCTACCCTGATGAAGAAGTCTGGCTCAAAGTAGATGATTTGCCGGCCGGTAATCACACCGGCAGCGATACCACCGGTCAGGTAACCTATCTGAGTGCGGAATATCCAAAAGTAGTCTCTCAGGATGTGTCCAAAGACACTTTCAATGGAGGCAGTATTTATGTTCAGTTGGGTTCACCGGAAAATCTAAAGGAAGTGTTTGTCTATCCTAACCCCTGTTATTTAGAGAAAGGTCAGTTGATCAATTTTGTCAATCTTCCTCTGAGGGAGGGAGTGAAGATTAATATTTACACTGTCTCGGGAGAATTGGTCAAGACTTTATCTCAAAAATCTACCTGGGATTGCCGGAATCGAAATGGAGAAGAAGTAGTTAGAGGTACTTATATTTATCTGATTACTGATGGAACTGGTAATAAAACACGGGGGAAAATAGCCATCATAAAATAATGTAGTATCGGGTAGCCGCAACCTTTAGGTTGCGCAAAGAAGATTGACGTATAAAAACGCAGGCTAAAGCCT
Source organism: Candidatus Aerophobus profundus SCGC AAA252-L23 (assembly GCA_000402295.1). Taxonomy (GTDB): domain Bacteria; phylum Aerophobota; class Aerophobia; order Aerophobales; family Aerophobaceae; genus Aerophobus; species Aerophobus profundus. Next base: position 34,885 of record AQRW01000178.1, on the reverse strand, counting down.
GCGGCTACCAATTTAAAGAAACAAAACGGGGTAGGGGAGGCTTTAGCCTCCCACTGAGTTGAATAAAGGGAGAAACCAATGAGAAAAATATTAATCGGGGTTACTTTAACAATTCTTTTATCATTAATTACTGGTCTGAATTGCTCTGCCCGGGGTGCCGGGACCACAGGGGCCAATTTCCTCAAAATTGGCCTGGGAGCGAGAGCGGAAGCTCTGGGGGGAGCTTATACTGCTTTGTCGGATGATGGTTCGGCTCTATACTGGAATCCAGCCGGGCTGGCCCAGCTCAAAGATAAGGAGTTTTTTGCTACCTACAATATGTGGTTTCAGGATATTTCTCAAGGGTACTTGAGCTTCTCTTTCCCTTCTCTGAAGGGGGTCCTGGCCGCTGGAGTGAACTATATAAATATGGGAGAGCTGGAAAGAAGGGATCAGTGGGGAAATCCAGAAGGTAACTTCTCGGCTTCGGACCTTTATTTAAGTTTGGGTTATGCCAGAGAGATCTCACCGGGCCTAATGCTGGGTCTCTCCGGGGGATACCTGGAAGATACCATTGCCGAAGATAAAGAATCTACTTTTCTTGGTAACATCGGGGTAATGATAAAGCCAACTTCAAATATATCCCTGGGAGTTTCGGCTCAAAATATTGGGTCAAGCCTGGGAGAAGACGATCTTCCCCTTACCTTACGGGCGGGAGCAGCCTTGAAGGTTTTATCCTCCACTTTGAGCTTTGATGCGGTCTTTCCCAATGATAATGATTCCTACTGTGCTGCGGGAATAGAATACCCTCTTACTTCATTCTTCACCTTAAGAGCTGGTTACCGAACGGGAAAAGATGTTGGGGAAGGCTACAGCGCCGGATTAGGATTTAATCTTTCCAGTGTTTCTCTTGATTACGCCTATGTGCCCTACGGAGATTTAGGAAATAGCCACCGAGTTTCTCTGGGAATGAGGTTTTGATCTTTGAGAAACCCCTATGGAAACAATAATAAAAATAACGAATCTCACCAAGATATATTCTAGCGATATTAAGGCTATTTCTGACCTTTCTCTCAATATTCAAAGAGGAATTTTTGGTCTTTTGGGACCAAATGGATCAGGCAAGAGCACTCTCATCCAGATTTTAGCCGGCATTATCCGACCTACCTCCGGCTCAGTAAAAATTCTGGGATATGATCTTGTTAAAGAGTCCCGCTTAATTAAAAGAAATATTGGCTATTTACCTGAATATCCGGGATTGTATGAGGATATGAAGGGAATGAATTTCCTGAAATATATGGCCAGACTGACTGGATTGGGTAAAGAAGAAGCTAAGAAGAGAGCCAGAGAACTTTTAAAAGAAGTCAGTCTAAAAAATTGGGAGAAGGTGAAAATAAGGAAATATTCAGCCGGGATGAGACAAAGATTGGCCTTTGCTCAGTCACTCCTCAATGATCCGGAAATTGTTTTCTTAGACGAGCCCACCAAGGGTCTGGATCCTCTGGAAAGACAAAGAGTGCTGGGCAGGATTAAGCAAATAGGCGATCAAGGGAAAACTGTATTTCTCTCTACCCATCTCCTGGTGGAGATTGAGCAGGTGGCCGACTCTATTGCCATAATTAGCAACGGGAAATTTCTCTTCCAGGGACTGGTAGACGAGATTAAAGGGGAAGGAGGTCTCTCTTTAGTTTACCGAAAAACTTTAATGGGAAAAGGACTTTAATCCTACATTCGGCAAACTGTTAAAACTTTCCATACGGCTAAGGGAGACCATTTTGTTTATGTCTCTTTTGCTAAATGTTGACGAACTATCTTGAAAGAGTTAAACTAAAACAAAAGTCAAAGCCAAAAATTAAAACTTTATAAACACCAATACTATCAAATCATCAAGGAAGAAAAAATGAAAACTTATATTTTTAGAGTAGTGCTTGAAGAAGATCCTTTTGAAGATGGAAGAATGGCCTACCATGTATTTTGCCCAGTCTTAAAAGGAGCAAGTACCTGGGGCTATACCAAAGAGGAAGCTTTGAAAAACATCAGAGAAGTAGTTGAGATGACTATAGAAAGTATGATCGAACATAAAGAGAAAATCCCAGAAACACCGGAAGAGGTCCAAATTTTCTCTGAACCAAAAGTAGCTGTTACTGTATGAAGGGAATTGATTATTCAAAACTACGTTCTCTGACTGCTAAGAAAATTATCTCTGCTTTAATTAAGGACGGATTTCACCTTGATCGAGAATCAGGTAGCCATCAACAATATCTTCATCCAAATAAAGGACGAGTGACAGTTTCTTTTCACCATCCAAGTGATACTTTTCCCCCTAAAACCTTAAAAAGGATAATTCAAGAAGCCGGGTGGACTGAGAAAGACTCAAAAAGACTAAGACTCCTGAAGTGAACCTATGTCCTACCAATACAAAAGAGGACTATAAAGGACTTTAATGTATTTACCCATTATTTTCTCCCAGGAAACGGTTAATTATTTATCTTCTCGCCGATTTATCCTTTCCTTGCTCCTGATCTTTCTGCCGGCGGTAATTGGGATATGGTTCTCCTATATGATGTACCATCATCCCTCCATAATTGCCCGGATGACCGGAGGATGGATAACCGAGATAACTCCCAAGATTTGCCTGATGGTTTATTTGGATGTGGCTCCTCTACCGGTAGCTTTGGCGGCCATTATTAATGCCAGTGATTTCCTGGCTGGAGAAAGAAAAAGAGGAATGCTCCAGCTTTTAATATCTAAACCACTGAAGTCCTGGGAAATTATCATAGGCAAGTATTTGTCATTTTTATTCATCTTTTCCATTTTAATTTTCCTTAAATTAACTCTCTTTAACTTTGCTTTGGATTTCTTAGGGATTGGTTTGATCGAGACTCGTCTGTTTTTTAGTTATGTAATTGCTCTTCTGCTGATAGGGATTGTCTATACTTCTATTTCCACTCTTTTTTCCACTTTGATGGAGAGCACTCTGGCGGCAATTTTGGCCGGTTTCTTGTTATTAATGGCCTGGTATGTTTTTGATTGGATGATTCTCTACCTTCCCTTCTCCGCCTCCAATTTACTGGAGAAATTCTCCCTTTCTCATTATGTGGACAATATCATAGGTTACCTATCCGGGGGGAAAGCCACTCTTTTTTTAGGAGGAGGAATCTCTTCCCAGGTTTCCTTGAGACTCTTATTTAAATCAATAATTGTCACCCTGGGAGGATTAACCTTAATTCCCCTAATCGCTTCCATAACTCTCCTACAAAGGAAAGATATTCTCGGTCCCTGAGCAGGAAGTGCCACAAAAACTTTGGAAAAACTTCTAAGAAATTTCCCCTTGATTATCTAACTAAAGGTGATATAATATCGGCTGAGTTAAAGTGGGTTTATCAAAGAATGAAGCCATCTTAACTTGAAAGTGAGGAGGTCTGGTGAATGATAGATAAACTGTTATCCAAAGTATTTGGAAACAAGCAAGAAAGAACTATCAAGAAACTTATGCCTTTGGTTAACAAAATCAACAGTTTGGAGAAGAAGATATCTACTCTTTCTGATAAAGCTCTGGGAGAGAAAACTGACGAGTTTCGGGGTCGTCTGAAAAGCGGGAAGACTCTGGACGATTTGCTTCCCGAGGCCTTCGCTGTGGTTCGGGAAGCAGCTAAAAGAACCATCGGTCTTCGCCATCATGATGTGCAACTTGTTGGAGGAATAATCCTGCACCGGGGGACGATTGCGGAAATGGCTAATGGAGAAGGTAAAACTCTGGTAGCTACTTTAACAGTTTATCTTAATGCTTTGGAGGAAAAAGGAGTTCATGTAGTTACCGTAAATGATTATCTGGCTCGACGGGATAAAGAGTGGATGGGTCCTATTTATGAGTTTCTGGGGCTCTCGGTAGGAGTGATACAAAGTGGGATGACTCCCGAAGAAAGAAAACCAGCTTATGAGTGCGACATTACTTATGGAACTAACAACGAATTCGGTTTTGACTATCTACGGGATAATATGGCTTTGAGAAAAGAGGATCGGGTCCAGAGATACTATAACTATGCTATAGTGGACGAAGTTGACAGTATTCTCATAGACGAGGCCAGAACTCCTCTTATTATTTCCGGACCGGCCGAGGAATCCACTGAGCTTTATTATCAAATAAATAGAGTGGTTAGACATCTCCAAAGAGATAAAGACTACGAGGTTGATAAAAAGGATCATATGGTAGCACTAACTGAAACCGGAGTTTCCAAAGTTGAGAAACTATTGGGAGTGAGTAATCTTTATCAGGATGTGGGTAAAGTAGACTATGCTCGCCATATTAATCAGGCTATCCGGGCTCATAATCTTTACGAAAAAGATCGTGACTACCTGGTTAAGAAGGGAGAAGTAGTCATTATTGATGAGTTCACTGGTCGACTGATGCCGGGGCGCCGTTGGAGTGATGGACTTCACCAGGCCGTGGAGGCTAAAGAGGGAGTAACTATTCGAAATGAAAACCAGACCTTGGCAACGATTACCCTGCAAAACTATTTCCGTATGTATAAGAAACTATCTGGAATGACGGGAACGGCTATCACTGAAGCCGACGAATTTCTAAAGATTTATGGGCTTGAGGTAGTGGTGATTCCCACCGATAAACCTGTCCTTAGAGAAGGTATGCCTGATAAGATTTATCAGACTGAAAGATCAAAGTTTAAGGCGGTGATGGAGGAGATAGAGCGGCTCTATCAAATGGAAAGGCCAGTTTTGGTGGGGACAAGGTCGGTGGAAAAATCAGAGCAATTGAGCAAGATACTCCGAGGAAAAGGTATTCCTCACACCGTTCTCAATGCCAAGTATCACGAAAAAGAAGCTCAAATTATAGCTCAGGCCGGACAAAAAAGAGCTGTTACTATTGCTACCAATATGGCTGGTCGGGGCACGGACATAAAGTTAGGGGAAGGGGTGGAGGAATTAGGAGGTCTCTTTGTCATTGGAACGGAGCGTCACGAGTCTCGACGAATTGATAATCAATTAAGGGGAAGGTCGGGACGGCAAGGTGCACCAGGAGCCAGTTTATTTTACGTTTCTCTGGACGATGAACTTATGCGTCTCTTTGGTTCAGAAAGAATTGCCGCTGTTATGACCAGATTGAAGATACCTGAGGATCAATCTATTGAGCATCCCTGGATTTCCCGGGCTCTGGAAAAAGCTCAGGAACGGGTCGAAGGTAGAAATTTTGACGCAAGAAAACAGCTTTTGGAGTACGATGATGTGATGAATCAACAGCGGACTATAATCTACCGCGAACGAAACAAGATTCTGGAAGAAAAAGATTTAGCAGAGAATGTTGAGGAGATGATCGAACAAACAATTGTCTCAATTGTTCATCTCTATGCTGATGAGAAAATCAGGCCTGAGGAATGGAATATTAGGGATTTAGCCAGCAAAGTTAAGCAAATTTTCAAAGTTTCTCTTCCCTCAGATTATCTGAAGGGCATTTACAACGCTGAGGGGCTAAAAGAGAAAATATTGGAGAAAGTCAGGAGTGCATATAAGGAGAAAGAGAAAATAATTGGTCCAGAGTTGATGCGGGAGCTGGAACGAATGATTCTTCTTCATGCTGTGGATTCACAATGGAAAGGTCATCTCTATGATATGGATCACCTCAAGGAAGGCATTGGTCTTCGTGGATATGCCCAAAGGGATCCTTTAATTGAGTATAAAAGGGAAGCTTATAACATGTTTGAGGACATAATCCAGCGGATCAGAGAAGAAGTAGCCGAGTTCGTTTTCAAAGTGGAGGTGGTAAGGACTCCTTCTTCTATTAAGACTCCATCCAGGCCTGAAGCAGTGTTGGCAGGAACAAATCCTACCGGTAGGGACAGCTTCTTTTCTTTTGAAAGGGAGACTTCTCCGGGAAGGGTAAAATCCAAAATCGGTCGTAACGACCCTTGTCCTTGTGGGAGTGGAAAGAAATATAAATATTGCTGTGGGAAAAGATAGTTACTTTTCAGGGAGGCGCCGTTGAAAAAGAGAATAGGAGCTGAGGTGGTCATTGAAGCTCTGATAAAGGAAAAGGTAGATACTGTTTTTGGCTACCCCGGGGGAGCTATGATTCCTCTTTATAACGTTCTTTACGACGTTTCTAATCTAAGACATATTTTAGTTAGACATGAGCAGGCGGCCGCTCACGCTGCCGATGGGTATGCCCGGGCCACTGGTAAAATAGGAGTTTGCCTGGCTACTTCTGGTCCGGGAGCTACTAATCTGGTTACTGGATTGGCTACCGCTTATATGGACTCGGTTCCTTTGATAGCTCTTACTGGCCAGGTTCCCACTTCTATGATTGGAAATGATGCTTTTCAAGAAGCTAATATCACCGGAATTACTTATTCTATCACCAAACATAATTATCTGGTAAAAGATATAGATGAACTGCCCATAGTACTAAGAGAAGCTTTTTATATAGCTAAGACCGGCAGACCCGGGCCGGTTCTGGTGGATTTGCCCAAAGATATACTTAATACTGGGACAACTGTGGAGTACCCTCGTCAGGTCAAGATTAGGAGTTATCGTCCCGTCTACAAAGGAAATCTCAGACAGATAGAAAAAGCAGCTCGAGTAATAAATGCCTCCAAAAGACCAGTTATCTATGCTGGAGGAGGTCTAGTTGCCTCGAATGCTTCCGAGAAGTTAATTAAGTTTGCTCACCAGACTTCTATTCCGGTGACTACAACCCTAATGGGTCTGGGAGTTTTTCCTGAAGATGACCCTCTGTCTCTGCAGATGCTTGGCATGCACGGGACTTTTTGGGCGAATTATGCTGTTAGCGAGGCTGATTTGATTATTGCTATAGGAGCTCGATTCGATGACCGGGTAACGGCAAAAACATCTGAATTTGCTGCTCAGGCCAAAATAATTCACATAGATATTGACCCAACAGCTATCAGTAAAAATGTCAGAGTTGATTTGCCCATTGTGGGAGATGCAACGGAGGTTCTTACTCAACTTATCGAACTTACTAATAAGGGAAAGGGTAGGGAGGCCTGGTTGAGAAAGATTGTGCGTTGGAAAAAACAATACCCGTTAAAGTATGATAAAAATGGTGGTTTGAAGCCTCAGTTCGTGATAGAGAAGATTTATAAGTTAACCGAGGGGAAGGCGGTGATTACCACTGAAGTGGGGCAAAATCAGATGTGGGCTGCCCAATTTTATCGCTATACCAAACCTCGCACCTTCATCTCTTCGGGAGGACTGGGGACGATGGGTTATGGCTTTCCGGCGGCCATTGGTGCTCAAATTGGTCTGCCCGAGAAAGTTGTTTTTGACATTGCCGGAGATGGATCTTTCCAAATGAATATTCAAGAATTAGCCACGGTAGCCAATTATAATGTCCCGGTTAAGGTGGCTATTTTGAATAACGGGTATTTGGGAATGGTTCGTCAGTGGCAACAATTGTTTTATAAGTCCCGCTATTCTCAAGTGGATTTGATTGGAAGACCAGACTTTGTTAAAGTAGCCGAAGCTTACGGAGTTAAAGGAATACGGATAGAGAAAAAAGAAAAAGTAGAGTCAGCTATCAAGGAAGCACTGGCTACCGATGGCCCGGTAATTATGGATTTTAGAGTAGATCGAGAAGAAAATGTCTATCCTATGGTTCCTGCTGGAGCCGCCCTGCACCAGATGATTGAAGGGCTGGCTTGAAGAAAGAATTGCTTTCCCGGGCTACTTTTTAGACCTTATTGAGCAGAGAATGTTTTCAATTTCCAATTTTTCTTGTGAGTCAGAAACCTTTTTCATTCCACTGTTAATGTTTTCCACTAGTTTTTCACTTACCTTGTTCCATAACCTATCCCTTTCAGATAGATTCTTAAAGTGCATTTGTATATGAAGAACATTTTCGTCAAATCCATCCTGGGTTTTTCGTACGTAGGCCAATAGGGTATATTTTCTTTTTGTTTTCTCCATAAACTCATAGACAGATGTTAATGATTTGTAGATTACTTCCCGGAATACCGAATATCGGGCAATTTTAGATTTCATTTCTTCTCGTATAAATTTTTCTAATTCTCTTTTTTCTATCATGAGAATTATCCCCATTGGTTATGTTAAAACCTTTCCAGTGAAACTAATTTTAGATTAATTCTTTCTTATTCCCAAGGCAATCTGCTATTTTAAGTCGTCTTTAATCTGATAGAGCAAGATACTGAGTAACGTAGGGCCACAAATAGCGCGGCAGCCACGACGAGAGGCAGCAGTGTCCAGCGAAAAGAAGTTATTAGGTTCCAGCGATCCCCGATAAATCCGAATAAACCTGGAGCAATAGCTGTTGCCATGGTATCCAGGGTCATTCCTACTCCAAACATTTTACCTTGTATGGCCCGAGGACTAACCTGAGATAGCCAGAGGCTCTGGGGTGGAAAGAAACCAATGTAACATATTCCCAGTGCTACCAAGAGAAGAGCAATTATCAATGGAGAACCGGGGAAAGTTATCCCTAATACAACGGGGATAATCGCTAAGTTAAGAATGACAATAATACTTAGTGGAGAGTAACTTTCGGAAAGCCATCCGGTTAGGAGTGAACCAATGATCGCACCGAGAAAGATCATCCCGGAAAAGAAAGAGGCTTTTTGAATATCCAAACCCAGAATATCCACCACAAAAAGCGGGACAAAAGATACTATAACTATAATTCCCAGAGTTCTTAGGGCTCTCGATAGGAAGAATATTACCATATCTCTTGGAGAGGGATGAATTTTCTGTGTTCTTTCCGATTCAAAAAAGACTGGTAGATTTTTCTTATGAAATAGCAGAGCAAGAGGTAATCCCATTATGGCAATGAAAGCAATAATTACGCGCCATCCGAGATTATCTACCAATAAACCGAAAAAACATACCATCAGGACGATGCCGGCACTTCCGCTGGCCTCAAAGATCCCGAAAATAATTCCTTTTCTCTGCTGGAAACGTTCACCGAGAAGAGGAGGGGCAAGAGAATGAAAGGTACTCACTCCTATGCCGGCCACGGTGAGTATGAGCAGCATCCAGGTAAAGGATTTCAGAAAAACAAGAGAAATGTAGCTTACGGCTGTAAGTAAGAAGCCCAGGGAAAGTATCTTTTCTCGTCCATATACATCCCCTAAATGCCCACTCAAGAAAGAAAAGACCGCAATTACGAAAGTATAAAATGATAAAAGAAAACCGCTTTGAGTATAATTCAGGTGAAACTCATTTCTTAGAATAGGTAGCGCCAGGGGAAGAAAAAGCCAGAATACATCATTGTAGCTGTGTCCTATGGATACCAGGAAAAGAGTATTTGCCGGTGACTTTTTCATAGCTAAAAACTGTATCAGATTTGTCTGTCCTAGTCAATTTGCCGCATCAAGATGTTTTGACTGATGGGTAAAATCTGCTACTATGTTTCTTGGGGTAAAAAAATCTTCTGGGGAAAATTTCCTGATGGAGAAAAACTCAAGGAGTTAGCCAGGTGTCTGCCGAAGTTGATAAATCTTGATCAAGCGGCGGATGGGTCAAGATGATTGATAGACAGATGCCCTCGTCGAAAAAAAGGATTTCCAAAATGGGTGGACTTGCCGAAAAGCTTATTTATTTGAATGCTTCGCGGAGCTTTGAGCTATTAACTAAGTCTATTCAGGCTTTTGAGGAGTTTTTGAGCGGTGAGGATTCTGCGAAGTTGAAGCCGGTGTACTATCAGGCCCGCGGTTACCTGGAAAAAGGAGACGCTTTCTATGCAAAAGCTCTGAAGAATAGCAGGAAATTTGCTGGCTCGGTAGAAACATATGCTTCTGAGAAACTAGCCCAATGGAGGCGGGATTTACTGGAAAAGGATAAAGTACTGGCCAGGAGTTCAGTCTTCCAGGAGTTACAGATCGAGCTTACGAAAGATGAGATCCTCACCAAGTGGATGAGCAGGGAGGAAATAGGATATTTTCTGATAAAAAATTTTGAAGAACAAAAAAGCAAGAAGCGAAGTCTTCCTAACATCAAGCTACGAATGGTATTAACAAAGTTAAATGAGCTTCTTTTGCAAGCTCAACAATTGGAAAAGGCAGCCAAGGACACTATAAAGAAATACTATCAGAATGGTTAGGATTGTTATCGTCGGTACTGCCATATTGGCCATAGCTGTCATTATGGCTATTACTGGCCGGGGAGGGGGAAATTTTTACGTGCCCCTCTTGGTCGCATCTGGACTTACAATGTACCAAGCGGCTACTACTGGTCAATTTATTTTAGTAGCAACAAGCCGTGGCAGCTTTATTAGTTTTCCACAAACATAAAACAATAGACTGGAAGTTAGCATTGGTAATTGATCCTCCTACAGACATCATGGCCTTCGTGGGAGGTTATTACGCCCATATCTTTAGCGGTATAACATTGAAGTTTATTTTCGCTGGTTTACTTGTCTTGACAGGTTTCTTTATGCTGCGTTCTGCCACCCAACTTTTGCAGGAAAAGAATGGTAGCCGCAGGCTTTAGCCTGCGTTTATTTGCGCAGCTTAAAAGCTGCGACTACCATATAACCCCTTTGCGCAAGTTAAAACTTGCGGCTACCAGGACAACCACAGCTTAAAGGTGAAGTCGGTGATTCTTCAAATTAATCTTTCTCTGACTGGCTCAGGATGCTTCTTAATCAAAGGATAGGCTCAGTCAAAGATATTCCGAGAAACGAGATAGGGCAAGTTTCCTGCAAAAGTTGGGTGTCAAGGAACGAGTTGGTGAAAATGAAAGACGGTTTGGTTTTTGGGTAGCTGGTTATGTAAAAGGGAAGAATGAACAATGAAGATGGGTGTCTACGGTTCGGCGGATAGTTCGGCGTCAAGCAAGGTGAAGAGGTCAGCTCGAGAAATTGGGAAGCACATAGCTCGAAGAGGACACATACTGATAACTGGTGCTTGTCCGGGCCTTCCCTACCAAGCGGTGTTGGGTGCCAGGGAGTTGGGAGGCCAGTGTATCGGCTTTTCTCCTGCTACTAACTTGGCCAGACATTTAGAGAGAGACCACTATCCCACGGAGGGCTTCTCGGAGCTGATATTTGTTCCCAAGAGCTATGTCTATGCTAATGACTCCGCTATTTGTAAGAAATATCGGAACGTTTCCTCAGTTGCCCAGGTTGATGCAGCCATAATTATTCGGGGAGGAACGGGAACTATGAATGAATTTACTATTTGCTACGATCTGGGCAAAAACGTTGGTATACTACAAGGCAGTGGTGGTATAACTACCCAAGCAATTAAAGTTCTTTTGAAAAATCTGGACAGGCATACTGGTTCACGGGTGATTTATGATTTTAATCCCATCTCCCTGATAGACAGACTGATAGAATTATAAGGGAGGAACGGAGGATTGTCCAATCAGCAAGAAGAGAAATATTAGCCAGAGAACCTCAGAAGAAACATAAATCATCCAATGAGGAGTAATTTTGTTATGAAGAAAAAGCATACTAACACCAGAACCCTTGTAGCGTATGTTACCAAAAGTGGGGTAACCAGAGAAAATGCTTCTGTAATTGCAAGTGTTTTACGAGATAGGTATGGACTGAAAGTAGACGTAGTCGATCTCAAAAAAACTCTGTCTCCCAACCTTACCAAATACAAAAATGTCATCGTTGGAAGTGGAGTGAGAGTGCAAAGGGTTTATAAAAGAGCCTGGAAATTTCTTGAGAAGAACGATTTTGAAGGTAAAAAAGTGGTATTATTTCTTTCGTCTCTTGAAGCCGGGGAACCAGAGAACTATGATGATGCTGTTAAGAAGTACATACAGAATATATTAGCAAAGTATCTCCCCGTAAAACCCTTTGCCGCCGAAGCCTTTGGAGGAAAAATGAAAATCCTGGGATTTACCATTAAAGATAACCGTAATGTGGAGAAAGTTAAAGCATGGGCAGAAGAGTTGGGTAAGAAGCTCGGTAAATAAGCTATTGTTAAAGCTCCTCTCATCTGTCACTCCAGCCCTTCTTTTCTCTCAGGAGTTCCTGCTCCTGCGCCCAAATTCTCTCCATCTGAGCCTGGCACGTATTCTTCATTAGTATCTCATCGAAAGAGGGTTCTTTTGTGCGCCTGGATGCAATCCACTTTTGGCAGAGTGGATTTTATATTTTTGACAAGAGAAGAGCCAAAAATAGGGCCAAAAGGAGGTGAAAAAGAGGTAGGTCATTAGCTTAATTCTCTTCTCAGGAGCTTTCATAGGATAAGAATTCCCCCGTGAAAGATTTAAATATTATTTTTTGGAGGTAAAATATAAAATGAAATTAATAAAGGGTAACAAAAGGATGTTGGTGAGTATAGTCTTGATCGTGATGTTGAGTATAACCTTCACTTTAGCTGCTACGGTAGGGGTGTTATCTGCGGAAAAGATAACCCTTACCTTCCGACAAAATGATTCTCCACCTGATGCGGCAGGTTTACCGGAAGCTGTTGAAGAATTTAACCTGAATCACCCTAACATCAAAGTGAAATATGAAGCGGTTCCCTGGTCGGATGCTCTTAATCAGTTTATCCGTGAAGCGAAAGTCGGAGGAGGACCTGATGTTTTACAGTCTGCGTTTGTATGGACTATGGATCTTGCTAAGGCCGGTACGTTAATCAAACTAAATTCTTTGATGCAAGAAGATCCTCTACCTGCAGGAATCGAGGATTTTAAAGCCGTTAGGCTGGGAGAGTTCGACGGAGGTATTTATGGAATACCTTGGACCACGGATACCCACGGTATGGTCTATAATAAAAGTCTTTTCGAGGAAGCAGGTATTTCGACTTTTCCTGATGATTCTTGGTCTAATTTTAAAACTGTAGCCAAGAAATTGGTTAGAGACAAGGATGGAGATGGTATTACAGATCAGTATGGTTTTGGGATAGCCGCAGGTAGCGGACCCGCAGGAGAAATGTGGTTTATAATTAATTACTATGTTTGGAGTAATGGATACAGTTTTATGAAGCAGGCGGAAAATGGAGATTGGCAAGTAGGTGTCGATGCCAGGCAAATTGCAGAAGCTATGCGGTATTTCAACAGCTTCTTTGAGGAAGGTATTTCCCCCCGGTCCCTAATAGGTATTAATTGGGAAGGAGACCCAGAGCTACTCTATGGATTGGCTAAAGGTGATCTTGCCATAGGTTTTATAGCCTTGCAGTCACTTGCAGCCGTAAAAGATATGAATCCGGAAGCATCTATATGGTCAGCTCAAACTCCTGCTGGAAGAGTAACCAGACAGGCCCATCTAGGAGGACGCACCTTAGTTATCAATAAGAACACCAAGCACCTCAATGAAGCATGGACACTTCTAAAATGGATGTGTTCCAAGCAAGTATTTGAGAAGTATTATGGACAGCAACTTCCTGCCCAGAAAACACTTCTGAAAGAAATTAGTTATGGACCTGAATATGAAGGTTTCGCAGAACTCATTCCTCAAGGGCAAACCTTTTATGAATATATTATATCACCTGTTCGTGTACAAACTATGTGGGCGGCTACTAATCGCCAGTTTGGTGCAGTTTTCTCTGGCCAAAAGCCTGCAGAACAGGCAAGTGAGGATCTAATAGAGGGAATAGAAAAAGCACTAAGAGAGGCTACAACTGATTAGCACCTAGGAGCCTGGTGAAAAACCCCAATATTGTAGCGGTCCGATTTATCGGACCCTTTATTAAAGCAAGTTTCATAAATGAAACCTCTACAAAAAACCACTTTATCAGCAGGCTTATAGAGAAGAGTATAAGTAAAATGCAGAGGGCTAAAGTATGAAAAAATATGAGTTAAAAAAGACTTCGATGAAATCACGTAAAATAATGCTTCCTTATATGTTGGTGTTGCCTACTTTAGCCCTCTTGATATTTTTCTTTTTCTTCCCTTCTCTGTACAACATGGGGTTGAGCCTACAGAAGATTAGTCTTTTCCAGATGGCTGGAGAAGGAGGAAAATTTGTTGGACTGAAAAACTTTGTCGAACTGTTAAAAGATCCTAGTTTTTATAGAATTTTGGTAAACACAGCGTTATGGCTTACCGGAGTTACCGTGTTACTTCGTTTTGTGATGGGGGCTGGACTTGCGTTACTGTTGAACTCTGCCGCGCTCAAGAGATTCCGGCTTTCAGGATTGGCCCGTATACTGATTTTTATACCATGGGGGGTTCCCCCCGTTGTCGCAGTTGCCATCTGGAAATGGATGCTCCACAGTAGATATGGATTTTTAAATTTATTCCTTCAAAACCTGGGATTAATTCATCAACCTATCTATTTTTTGACCAGTGTCTCCGTCATTTGGATATCGATCTTAATGATCATCGTTTGGCGTGAATTACCTTTTGTAGTGATAGCTTTTTTAGCCGGACTTCAATCCATTCCTCTGGAGTTATATGAAGCTGCGAGAATTGATGGTGCCGGATGGTTTTATCAGCTTTGGTACATTACCTTTCCTCTTCTACGCTCAGTAACTACAATCATAGGTTTTATGATTACTATCTGGACCTTTAATAATTTTGTGTATGTGTGGCTTTCTACGGGGGGAGGACCAGGTGATTTTACCCAGGTGCTAGGTACAAAGGTATATTTTGAAAGTTTTGTCAATTTTCGAGTTGGATACGGGGCAACTTTTGGAGTTGTAATGACGGTTATAATGATGATATTCGCGATAATATATTTTAAGGTTTTATTCCAACCGAGTTTGAGAAGAGAATAAATGAGAAGAAGTATATTTGGCAATATTCAAGACATAATTGTTGTTATAGGAACATTTTTAATTATAGGAGTTATATTATTCCCTTTTTTCTGGATGATTGTCAGCTCCCTCAAACCTCCTACTGAATTATTATCTAGAAATATTGAGTTTATTAGTAGTCAACCAACATGGATGAATTATAAGAGAGTTTTTGAATCTGGATTTCTTCGATTTATTTTTAATAGTATCCTCGTATGTACAATAGCTACTATTATTTGTGTATATACGATAGCTGCACCGACAGCTTATGCTATGTCCAGATACAAGTTTTCAGGGAAAAATTCAATAATGGCTATGGTTGGGTTTACACAAATGTTTCCCTGGGTGATACTGGTTACCCCTATATTTATGATTTTTTGGGTTCTCCGTCTGGCAAACTCTTATATTGGACTAATAGTTGTGTATATTGCTATTACAGCCCCTTTTTCCGTATATATGCTGGTGGGATACTTTGAGACAATTCCCAAAGAATTAGATAATGCAGCTGCCATTGATGGTTGCTCGGCATTGGGAACTATTTTTCGGGTTATTTTGCCTGTTTCTCTACCTGGTCTGGTAGCTACTGCAGCATATACTTTTGCCGTAACATGGAATGAGTTTTTATTTGCCTTGACCTTGATGACTCAAACTGAGAAGAAGACTGTACCTGTGGGGGTAGCAAATTTTTTTGGTCAGTACTCTGCAGATTGGGGTAAGGTGATGGCCGCCTCTGTAATAGCTGCTATTCCTACGGTCATTTTCTTTACTATCATACAGCGGCATTTGATAAAAGGGCTTGTCGCCGGGTCTGTCAAACAGTAATAAATATTGCATTTAAAATAAGGAGAATATGAATGGGAGGATGGCTTGACAAATAGAAATTCCGTGGTCTTGTTCATAAGTGCCCTTTGTCTGTTAACAACCATAGGGTCTTGGGCTGATGAAGTCAGGGGAGGGCAGCCGCTCACCAGTTCCTTACGGGTGAGGATACAGTCTATTAGAGAATCAGACAAGTTTTTCCGTATCCAGGCCGAATACCCCCAATTTGAGACGGTTGCTCCAGATTTTAACCAAAAAATTTCCCATTTGATTTCCGGTAAAATTAGTAGCTTCAAAGAAGAATCACTGGATAACTGGAAGGACAGATTAAAGACGCTGTCTGCCGGAGAGTCAGTACCGGAAAATCCCCAGGTACCTTTTGATTTTATTGCTTCCTGGCAGCGGGCTCAGCTTAACCAAAAATATTTAAGTTTGGTGATAAAGATTTACTATTTTACTGGTGGAGCCCATGGTAATGAGGAAATTTACGCTTTTAATTACGATATGGTCAAAAAGAAAGAGATAAGTATCAACGATTTTCTTGGTTATTCTGAAAAAGCCTTGCCAACGATATCCCAAATTTCAGCCCAAGATATTATGCGCCAACTTCAATCAATGGGCTGGAAAGAAGATGATAATCTAAAGGAGATGGTAAGTCAGGGCACAGCTCCCCTTCCCAAGAACTTCAGGAACTTCAATTTCAATAGTTACAGCTTGATTATTTATTTCCAGAGGTACCAGGTGGCCCCAGGTGCAGCCGGGTCATTAACCGTTACTATTTCAAGAACAACCTTGGAAGAAATTCCGGTCAAATCGCATTACTTGGAATAGTTGCCATAACCAGGTTCCAACCTGCTTGTCACGAGGGACGGGCCGGGGTCAGAACGACCACACGGCGCAAAGACATATTTCTTTACCGGGTTACATAGCTTAAAGACTTAAGTTTGTCATAAGGAGTAAGGTTATTATTTCCCTGGTGGGGACGCTCTAAGTTATAGATATACTTCCACCCAATAGCTCGTCTAAGTAGATCTTTCTCATCTTCTATCTGCTGGGGATGTCGTCCTTTAGGTTGATATGATGCATCCGTAAGATCTCCTTGCTCCTGTTTCTTTAAAGCCAGATACACCGTATGAGCAGAGCACTTCACTTTCCTGAAATAATCACATCGTTTGCATTCTTTCACTGAAAAGTGTGCAGTATCATTATAGCCATCCAGGAGCACGGCTTGACATTAGTTAAACCTCTTTTAAGCTAAGAGAAGATTCCCAGATAATCAGTAAAATTAAATAGTGACAGGTGAACTTATGAGGATAATCGTAGTAGGTGCAGGAGAAGTAGGCTACCAAATAGCCAAAACCTTATCTTTAGAAAATCATGAGGTAATAGTAGTGGAGAAAAATGAAAAAGCTTGCCAATATGTTCAAAGCACACTTGTCAAATGACACCATCTCTTACGAAGTTAGTGGACACGGACTTTTACGAATTATCCCTCTATAAAGACCGCTGGGTCATTGAGAATCAGGGGATTAGGTATCTCTCTCAAAGGTGGAACTTAAGAGACTTAGCCGGAAGAACCTTAAATTCCATTCAGGCCAGAATCTTTAGTGTTCTTATGCTCTATAATGCGGTCAAGATCCTGGAGATGAAGTATGAAGGGAAGATGGAGAAACTGGAGAAGAAAATGAGAGAAAGAGGAGAACTCTCCTATCTTTCCGGGGCTCGGCTCATTGTCTATGGAAGGGAAAGATACTACGGGGTGTTCAGTGGAGTTGAGTATGCTCATTTAATAGCCCAATATACTGCCACCCAACTTTTGCAGGAAACTTACCCTATCTCGTTTCTCGGAATACCTTTGACTGAACTATCCTTTCATTAAGAAACACCCCGAGCCAGCAAGAGAAAGATTAATCTAAATAATCACCGGTTTCACATTTAAGCTGTAGCTATCCTGGTAGCCGCAGCTTTCGAGCTGTGCAAAGGGGTCCTGGTAGCCGCAGCTTTTAAGCTGCGCAAATAAACGCAGGCTAAAGCCTGCGGCTACCATTCTTTTCCTGCAAAAGTTGGTTGGCAATCTTCAGGAGAATTTGCGCAGGAGGAATAGTCTCTCCCTTCTCGTACTTACTCACCATTTACATGGCTGAGTAATCCCTAATTTTTCGACGAGTTGGAGGCGTTGACAGCAGCCGCTTATTGGCTATTATGAAAAGAGAAGAACCCGATGGGTGTCTTTAAGAAGAGTAAGAACTGGTACTCGACTATTATGTCCGGGGAAGACGTAGACGGGAAAAAATCGGTCCCAACAAACACCAAGCCTCAAGGGAGGTCAATTTAAACATTTTGTTGTTGCCTTGAAACACTTATCCAGTAAGGATTTAGAAAGACTATGCGCCTGTAGTTCAGTGGATAGCGCGTCGGCCTCCGGAGCCGATATAGACCAATCCGGAAAGGAAGACAAAAAGCGGAAAAGTGACTGCAAGTAAGTGTTTCCATCACTACAAGTGTTTAGAAAAGAATTGGTGCTTTAGGCTCAGCCTACTGAATTTCCTCTTCCGGTCCCACAAGCACTATGGCATAGCTAGCGAGATCAAAATACTTGGTGGCCACCTTTTTAATGTCCTCTTCAGTAACTCCATTGATGGCCGAAGCATATCGCTCAAAATTCTGATAGCCCAATCCATATAGCTCATCCAGGGCACACTGAAAAGCCAAAGCCTGGTTAGTCTCCAGACGAATGGTCTCGGTGCCGATTAAATCTTTTCTAGCCCGATTGAGCTCTTCTTGCGATACCTTGGTCGTTACTAATTTCTTTATCTCTTCCAAGAGTCCATCTCTGGCTAACTCTATCTTTTCCGGAGCTGTCGCTATATAAAAGATGTAAGCACCAGGATTATCCAGTCCGATGAAGGAAAAACTTCCCACCATATAGGCAAGACCGAGCTCGTCTCTCAGGCTCTGGTAAAGACGGGAACCCCCACCAGAAAGGATCGAGGTCAGGACCGCAAAGGTATATCGATCCTCGCTTTTGACATCGATACCCTGAAACCCTACCATAATGAGAGCCTGTTTTTTTTCCATATACTTGGTAGCTACCCTCACCTGAGTTGACTTTGGCTCCTGGGGAATCTGAATTAAAGGCAGAGGACGAGGCTCAAAATTGGAAAAAATCTGCTGTACTTTCTCTACTACCTGGGATGCCTTTACGTCTCCGTAAACCGCCAGAACCATATTGTTAGGTCTGCAGAGTTCATGATAATACTCAGTTAAATCGGCCCTGGTAAGTTTGGCTATACTGTGGGTAGAGCCGAGGCGTTGAAACCTAAAGGGATGACGGGTAAACAAGGTTTCCTTAAGCAATTCAAAGGTGGCATTAAAAATGTCATCCTCTTGGGTTTTGATCTGGGCCAGGATGATCCTTCTTTCTCGCTCTATTTCCTCGGGAGGCAAAGTGGAGTTCATGATGACATCGGCCAGAATCTCCAGCCCAGCGTCAAAATCTTCCTTTAATAGGCCAACGGAGCAGCCAAATGAGTTATTTCCTCCATAGGTATCAATGGCTCCCCCCAGTGACTCTATTTCCTCAGCTATCTGGTGAGCAGTCCTAGTCTTAGTGCCTTTGAGCAACATACCTCGAGCAAAATTGCAGATCCCATTATTATCTTCATTTTCGAACCTCAGCCCTCCCCTGAACACTGCCTGCATAAGGACCGTGGGTAAGGTATGATTTTCCCGCACCAGAAGAGTCATACCATTAGGCAGCTCGAATTTATTGATGAGCGGTGGTTTTTTTACCGCCATCTTTGGTTGGGCAAATGCTTTTTCAGTAGCGGGCTTCAGAAGCGTTATGGTAAGATTATCCTCACGAAAGTATTTATTGGCTACCCGTACGAGGTCTTCCCGGTTTACCTCCTGGATTCCTCTCACGTAGTTTTCAGAAAAACTGGGATCTCCCACCGTCAGCTCATTGGAGGCAAGATCCGTAGCCCTATTTTTCATAGTCTCCCGGAAAAAGATGTGCTCACTTATTACCTTTCTCTTGGCTTTCTCCAGCTCCTCTTCACCTACAAGCTTTACTTTAAATTGATCCAGCTCTCTTAAGATTTCCTCAATGGCAGAGTCTCTATTTGCTCTGTCCAATTTAGCATTTATGCCGAAGATACCGGCATATTTAGGAGTATAGGACCAGGAAGATATCGCATTTACCAGTCCTTTCTCTTCTCTAATTTTCCTGAATAACCGGGAACTTCGGCCCTGGCCGAGGATGATAGCCAGAACATCGAGGGGATACATATCGTTACTTTGAATGCCTACGGTACGAAAACCCATTAGGAGGTAGATCTGCTGGACTTCAAATTCTCTCTCCACTCTCCTTGGCCCCCGTTGATTAGGTTCATCCGGAATGTAAACTGGTGGCAGTGATTCTCGCTTAAAGCTGGAAAAAGCCTCTTCAATTTGGGCAAGAGCTATTCGAGAATCAAAATCTCCCACTCCCACCAGGATCATATTATTAGGGTGGTACATCTTGTGATAATAGTCCACAAGATCTTGTCTGGTTAGTCGTTCGAAGAGAGTTCGGTATCCAATGACCGGGTAACGATAAGGATGCTCGCGGAACAGAGTAGACCAGAAAAGACGCGATAAGAAACGATCAGGATCATCCTCACCCATATCAATCTCCCGAAATATCACCTCTCTTTCCTTGTTTAACTCCGCCGGATCAAAAGCCGAATTCATCAGGGCATCCGCCAGAACATTAAGAGCGGTAAGAGAATGGTCACTGGGAACAACCAGATGATAAACAGTACGGTCGAAGGAGGTATAGCCACCAATTTGCCCTCCCAGACCTCTTATCTCCCGCCCAATTTCTCCCACTCCTCTGTCTTCCGTTCCCTTGAATAGCATATGTTCGACATAATGAGATACCCCTGAACCTGAGTACTCACTTTCAGTGATGCTTCCGGCTTTCACCCAAACTTGCCAGGCCACTACCGGGGCGGTATGAACTTCCTCCAGGATAACTATCATTCCATTGTCCAGAACATATCTTTGAGACTGGAGCTGACTTTGTGGACTAATTGTGGTCTCCGGAGCGGCAAAAAGAGGTACGGCTGAGAAACTCACCAATAATCCCAAGATTACTGAAGGTAGAATCCATTTTCTCTTCATCTTGTTTTTCTCTCCTTTGTTTGTACATTTGTTAAACTCGTATTTTTTGGCTAAATCAACCGCTATTCTTGCTGTGCGGCAAAAGTAGTCAGGATAAGGAATCAGTGGTAAATAGGAAAACATTAGTCAGTGGGGGTCTACCTACTGGTTCGCATCCTGGGTTCCAGGGCATCACGCAGAGCGTCCCCCAAAAAGTTAAATGCCAGAATAGTGATAAAGATCAAAAACCCCGGTACTAAAATCCAGGGAAAGCTTACCAAAACCCGGGTGTTCATGGCTGCCGCCAGCATATTGCCCCAACTGGACTGGGGTTCCTGAATTCCCAGTCCCAAGAAGCTCAAGGCACTTTCCCCCAGGATATAACCGGGTACGCTGAGAGTAGCTGCTACAATGATAAAGCTCATCGTGTTGGGCAAAATATGTCTCAAAATAATGCGAAGATCGGTACTACCCAAAGCCTTAGCTGCCAGACTAAACTCCCGTTCTCGAAAAGAAAGAAACATACCCCGAATCACTCGAGCAAATCCAGGCCAACCAATGAAACTCAGTATAAACACAATTAGAAAGTAAACCTGAGTTGAAGAGAGATTAGTAGGAAGTGCGGCCCGGAGAGCCAAAAGTAGGTAAAATCCTGGAAAAGACATAATCATTTCACAGAATCTCATCAAAACACTATCAACCGCGCCACCATAGTAGCCTGATATTCCTCCCACTAATGCTCCCAGGCTAAAGGAAACCAGGATGCCGACCAATCCTACCGAAAGAGAGATACAGGCTCCAAAAAGAAGTCGAGAAAAAACGTCCCTTCCAAATTTGTCTGTCCCTAAAACAAAGACATAACCAGGTTTATCAGTCCCAAAAAGATGAAGACGAGAAGGAATTAGGCCCAGAAACTTGTACTCTGTCCCCCTCACCAAGAAACGGAGGGGATGCTTTACCTGGGTATCAGGCTCATAGATCTTAAAAGCTTTATCCACCAGTTGGTACTCATAAACAAAGGGTCGTCGGCTCCACCTGCCCTTAGCATCAACGAAGTGTATCGACGTAGGAGGGTGATAGCTCTTGGTTCGAACCTGGAGACCCGGAGAATAGGGACTAATGAAACCGGCAAAAAGTGCACCCAGGTAAAGAACAATGAGAACAACCGCCCCAATTAGGCCTAACTGGTTTCGTTTAAGTCTTCGCCAGATAATTTCAGTTTGAGTAAGTGATCTTACCTGCGGCAGAGCAGGCTTTCTCCAGGGCATAAATATTCTTATCATTTCCCAATCTCCCCAAAAGTGGCTCAATCATAGCGGATACGGGGGTCAACCCAGGCCAGCAATAGATCAGCAGCCAGGTTACTCACAATAAGCAAAACTGACGACATTATGAGACTGCCCATTACCAGATAAAGGTCCTGGGCCAATACTGCCTCCAGCATCAATCTTCCCAGGCCGGGCCAGGCCATGATAATTTCAGTCAGGGCAGCACCGGAAAGAAGGCCCGGGAGGGAAAGACCAAAGATAGTGATAATGGGATTAATGGCATTTCGCACGGCATGTTTCCAGATGACCACTCCCTCGCTCAATCCTTTGGCCCGAGCAGTAGTCAGAAAATCAGCCTTAAGGTAGTCTAAGAGATTCCCTCGCATCTGTCTCATCAATCCGGCCATGCCGGAGGTGCCCAGAACTATAGTGGGAAGGATCAAATGATACACCCGATCCCATATTTTGCCGGCTAAACTCAGAGACTGATAGTCGATACTGTACATTCCTCCCACCGGGAACCAACCGGTGCGCATGGCTATGAACAGAAGCAAGAGAGCGAAGAAGAAATTGGGAATCGCCAGACCCAAGAAGGCGAAAAAAGTAAGTAACTTGTCGACCCAGGAATACTGTCTGATTGCGGAAATTATCCCCAAAGGAATTGACAATATCCAGGTAAAGGCCATAGCACTCAGGGAAAGGACAAAAGTATTGAATAGTCGGGACCCAATCAGTCTGAAGACTGGTATCCGATAAGAAAAAGAATGCCCAAAGTCCAGACGCAGAGCATTACTTAACCAGATGAAATATTGGAGATAGACCGGTCTATCCAGCCCGAAACGAGCCCTTTCTTGAGCCACTCTCTCAGCGGAGACTTGAGGATTTAGAGCCTGCTGAGTCAAGAAGTCCCCCGGCGCCAGTTGAATTATGATGAAAGAAATAAGAGAGATACCCAAGAGGAGCGGTACCATGTGTAGCAATCTCCGACCAATATAGGCAAGCAAAAATGAGCCTCCTTCGATGGCTAATTCTTCTGATAGGATCTAGGTGACAAGCAACATCTAGCGATTTTTCCTCTCCATCGCCGTAGACAAGGGATATCTCCTTCAGCCCCAGAAAAATCCTCAGAGCTTATTTTTCCAGATAAAGCTGCTCCATGTTCCAGAGAAGACCTCCGTAAGCAGGGAGCCGAATATTTTTGATGGTATTTCGTGCCGCCGTAAGGTAAATGGAGGAAGCGGTATAGACTAAGGGAAGATTCTCCGAAACTATTAGTTGCCACTGGTCATAGATTAGTTTTCTCTTTTTTGGGTCCAATTCCTGAACCCCTTTATTGAACAACTCATCTATCTTTAGCTCCCAATCATATCTATTTTCCGGATCATAATTCCAGGAATGCAGTCCCCCGTCAGTCTTCCAGACATTAGCCCCTCCGTGAGGCTCCACTCCTCCGGTAAAACCTATGATGATCGCATCCCACTCTCCTCTCGGCTTGGTAGTTAACCTCTGCACCAGCAAATTGAAATCACGAGGCTGAAAGTGAACCGTCATTCCCAATTTGGCCAGATCATCAGCTAGTAGAGTACCCAAGGCAATCCACGATGTGCTGCCACTAACAGTCCAGAGCTCAAACTCCACCTTGTTGCCCTCCGGGTCATATAATTTGCCTTCCTTCAAAATGAAGTCAGCCTGCTGTAAGATTTTCCTCGCTTTGGCCAGGTCATAAGGGTATTTCTTGACCTCGGGATTGTGGAAGGTTTTCACTGCGATAGACAGCGGGCCCCATTGAGGTTCGCCAAATCCGTACATCATATTGTCGATAAAAGTCTGCCTATCAATAGCATGAGCTATGGCCTTGCGGAACTGGAGGTTGTTAAACCACTTAAACATGACCGGATCAGGATGACTCCAGTTCAAAATGATAAAGGTAGAGCCAAGGGTAGGTCCACCTTCAATAATGGTGTAGCTTCCCTTTTCCTCTCCCGGCTTAAGAGTAGCATAATCGGCTCCTCTCATCCCATAGATATCAATCTCACCCGCCTGAAACTTGAGGAGCTCGGTATCTTGGCTGGGAACGATCAGGATAATCATCCCGTCCAGGTAAGGCAGGGGATTATCTTCTCTGTCCACCTTCCAGTAGTGAGGATTTCTTTTGTAAACGATTCTATCAGCAGGAATATATTCGGTCATCATATAAGGTCCGGTGCCAATAAGCTCCCGAGGTGGAGTATCCACCCCCCAGGTAGTCATATAGGTGCCTTTCTTCACCGCGGCCTCGAGAATGTGTTGGGGCATGATGGCTGTTCCTACATGTCTTAAAAGAGGAGCATAGGGAACGGGCAGGGTAAATCTTACTGCATGATCATCCACTTTTTCTACTCTTATTCTCTTTCCCTCAATGGTTAAGAGATCCCGCATGCCACAGACAATATCCTCGTTATAGATAACATCGTTGTAAGTGAAGACCACATCGTCAGCCGTAAAAGGCTCACCATCAAACCAGGTAACCCCTTTTCGCAAGTGGAAAGTCCAGACTAGTCCGTCTTCACTAAATTCCCAGGACTTTGCCAGGGAAGGTTCTATCTCTGTGGTCACCCGGTTTTCCTCAGTCAAACCATCAAATAGGAAGCTCAAGGGAACCGAAGAAGAGGTCTCCTGGGAAATGGGAAGATTGAAAGTCTTGGGACCGCTGCCAAAGACTGACCAGACCAGGGTCCCCCCATAGTTTCCCACTTCTCCCTCCATAACCTTGGGATTCCCAACCTTGCCCAGACAAAGACTGGGGACAACAAGCAAGATACTGATCCACACCATTGAGTTTATGAGTTTTTTCATTGATTCTTACCTCCTTTGCTTGAACTTGTCCTTAGGACCGGTTTCTTCCTCAAATGACAGGCGACAAGATGTTTTTCTCCCCAATCGACCAGTTCAGGCCTGTCTTGTTGGCATATGGACTCTGCATACGCGCAGCGGGGATGAAAATAGCAGCCTGAGGGAGGATTTACCGGACTGGGCATTTCACCTTTAAGGACTATTCGGGATCGGTTCAGCGTGGGGTCCGGTATAGGCACTGCAGACATCAAAGCCTTGGTATAGGGATGTTGAGGTGAGGCGTATAGTCTGTCTCTGCCGGCAAGTTCCACTATTTTACCCAAGTACATTACCGCCACTCTATCAGCTATGTGTCTTACCACACTCAAGTCATGAGCGATAAACAAATAAGAAAGCCCAAACCTTTCCTGTAGATTTCTTAGTAGGTTTATGACCTGCGCTTGAATGGAAACATCCAAGGCTGAAACTGGCTCATCGCATACTATCAACCGGGGATTAACAGCTAAAGCCCTGGCTATTCCTATTCGTTGTCTTTCACCCCCACTAAATTCATGAGGATATCTCCCCAGATAGTGGGCCGACAATCCCACTATCTCCAATAATGTCACTACTTTTTCCCTTTTCTCAGATCCTTTGGCTAAGCGGTGAATGACCATAGCCTCGCCCACAATGTCTTCCACACTCATGCGGGGATTCAAGGAACCGTAAGGGTCCTGAAAAATGATTTGCAGTCTTCTACGCAGCTTACGGAGTTCCCCTTTGTCCAGCTTGAACACATCACGTCCTTCAAATAAAACCTGGCCGTCAGTTATAGAAGATAGTCTTAGGATTGCTCTGGCCACGGTGGTCTTTCCCGAACCGCTTTCCCCTACCAGTCCTAAAGTTTCCCTTGGTTTAATGGCGAAGCTCACCCCATCTACTGCCCGGATCTCGCCCCTGGCACGAGAAAGAAACCCCCCTCTAAGGGCAAAGTATTTCTTGAGATTCTTCACTTCCATTAGATTTTCATTGGACTTAACCATTTCTAGTCTTTTCCCTTTGCATCATAGAGCCAGCATCGTACCCAATGATTATTCTCTACCTCTATCATCCGGGGAGGTTTGAGTTTACAGATTTTCATTACTTTTTCACATCGAGGATGGAAGCGACAGCCTCCCGGCAAATTCAATGCTGTAGGAACGGATCCTTTTATGACCTTTAACTCATCACCCACACCGTCCAACCTGGGGACCGATTCCAGCAGTCCCATCATGTAAGGATGCCTCGGATGCTTAAAGATGGAGATCACATCTGCATCTTCCACGGTCTTTCCCCCATAGACGAGAACCACTCTATCCGATACTTCGGCTATCACTCCCAGGTTGTGAGTAATTAGAAGAAGAGCCATTCCCAACTCTTTTTTGAATCTTTCCATTAACTCCAGGATTTGGGCCTGAATAGTCACATCCAAAGCGGTGGTGGGCTCATCAGCAATCAAAAGATCCGGGTTACAAGATAAAGACATGGCTATCATTGCTCTTTGACGCATCCCGCCGCTCAACTGGTGAGGATATTGATGAGCTCTTCGCTCCGGAGAAGGCATACCTACTCTCTCTAACATCTCTATCACCCGGAATCGAGCTTCTCGCTTATCCACTTTCTGATGAAGGACAATGGGCTCGGCTATCTGATCTCCGATAGTAAATAAAGGGTTAAGTGAAGTCATTGGTTCCTGAAAAACCATGGCTATTTCATTACCTCTTATTCTTCGCATTTGAGCCTCGCTTTTTCCCCTGAGATTCTGGCCTTGGAAATTGATCTCACCCTCGATTATCCGTCCTGGCGGCTCAGGAATGAGTCGCATGATAGAAAGAGCGGACACACTTTTGCCGCATCCTGATTCGCCTATCATGCCAAGAGTCTCCCCCTTTTTGATTTTGAAACTCATACCGTCGACAGCCTGAACTACTCCCTCATCCGTGTAAAAATGAGTCTTCAGGTTTTTCACTTCAAGCAAAAGATCCTTCATCTCTACCCCTGATCGTATTCACCAAAGACGCAAAAATTGCTTGGTTTGCCGGATTGTCTTATCCTTGCTTATGCTCCAATCCATCTCTAAAACAGATTTGTTGTGATTGGCAGAATTATTGATAAATGCCCACTCATGCTCTGTCTTATCTTTCAGTGCTTTGACCCGGGGAGATGAATCAACCGGCAAATAAACAGTGTATAGTACAATCATATTTGTTTAGTGGGAGATGTCAAAAGTAGGGCTAATTGAGGGAGGGGTGACTCTGCGGACTCCCATTTTTCCCCTGACTTGCCCTCCCGCGTTTCTTATGCTATATCTGACCCAGGTATGACGGTCCAATGGAGAGGGTGTCTCTGGTTTCGCGAGACTGATGCGTCGCGATCGATTGTCGGGGACGATTAGAACCCAGGTTTGGAGGGACGGCCCGAGAACAGTTGGGGTAGCGGGTGCTCTTTGTACCAGGCGAGCCAAGGACATCTGGGGGACAGATTCTTTTAACGTAAAAAGTAGAGGAGGTAATCACATGGAGCTTACCAAGAAGTCGCTGGCCAAACGGATCGACCACTCATTTGTCGAACAGGATGCTACCGAGGAGATAGTAAGAATTGCTTGTGCCGAAGCCAAGAAATACCAGTTCGCCTCCGTATATGTGAATCCCTGCTATCTTCCCTTGGTCAAAGAGCTTCTACAAGGGTCCGGTATTCCCGTTGGTACGCCGATCGGTTTTCCTTTCGGGGCGACAACGACTGAAGTCAAGATCTACGAGACGGAACAGGTGCTGCGTAGGGGGGCGGATATCATTGATGTGGTCATGAACGTGGGCATGTTTAAGTCCGGTAAGACCCGGTACGTTAAAGACGAGCTTGAGCAGATCGTGGCTACCGCGCGCAGGAACAAACCTGACGTGGTGATCAAGGTGATTATTGAGACCTGTAATCTTTCCCGGGATGAGATAGTCGAGGCCTCCAAGATCGTGGAAGAAAGCGGAGCTGACTATGTCAAGACTTCCTCAGGTTCTCAAGGGAGAGGGGCGACTATTGATGAGATCAAAATCATTCGGGATTCGGTGGGCGGCAATATGAAAATCAAAGCTGCAGCCGGGATCAAGACTACCGAGAAAGCTCTGGCAGTGATTGAGGCGGGGGCAGACTGCATCGGCGAGAATGCTGGTGTATCCATTGTAGAAGGTCTGGATGTTGTCCTTTCGTTGAGAGCAAGGGGTGACTGATTAGTCGCAGGATCCTGATGGTGGGATTAGTCGGTAAATGTCTCAAAATGGCATCATCAAAGGAGTTGAGGGAGAACGGTTCGAGTCCTCTTCGCCTCCCCGGACTGGACGATGTTGATAACGAACTCACATTTCTTTAATTGGTAGCCCTTCTTTGCCTACGTTCCGATGAATAGGCATTACCTTTCCCAAGTTCGCGTTCCAGAATCCTTTTGGGACCACAATAATTCCAAAGGCAAGATTATATTTCAGTCCAACCTGACCTTAACTATTATCTTCTTGACTGCCTGAGGACCGTTTGCGGTAAGACCTGGCATGTGTGCCTCCCAGGTACCCTCGTCCTTCGGTTTCGTTTTGTAGGTCGCCACAAGTGCGTAGATATCCAATCCGTCGATCTCATACTTGCCCGGATCCATCTTGGAGAAGTCTTTCTCCCGCAAGAAATCAAAAGCTCTTTTGAATCTGGCATTCAGGCCATAGTAGCAAGAAGCATTCTTGAGATGATCGATAACCATTTTGTACCTCCAAATCAAGGTGAAAAAATCAAAAAACACCCCAGCTTCAGATCAAGCCTCTTTGCCTCGCGCAAGAGTTCCAGACTCACAATAATCTTTCTATCAATAGGTCTTTCAGATATGTCTCGTATTTTCATTTATAATACCTCCATTGGCAAATAAATGTGCTTTACGTTCATATTACTTAAACCTCTTTTATTTCTTTAGTCTCTCCAATAATGCTTTGCCCACTTCAGTGATTTGGTATTTTTGAAAACGACTCTTTGGTTTATCGGGAATAGTAAGGGTTAAAAAATTATTTTTTACCAAAGGTAAAATATGTCTTTTATAATTCATATAAGCAGGGGAAAGGTTTATATAGTGCAGTATCTCTTGTTTTTTTCTCGGAGTTATGCAAAATTTAAGGATATTCATTACTTAGCGTATCCTCATCACCATGCCGTCACTATAACCCCGCCGAAGTGGACAGTCGCACCGGCCAGTTTTCAGACTGTCCATGCTGCCTTCACCCTCTCGTCGCGGGCTCGGCCTTCGGGGTTCGAACTTTCGAGGCCACATCTGTGTTCGCTTTCGCTACAACCTGGTGACTTGCTACCATCCTTATAGATGGCTTTGTCAATAGGCTTCAGGACTTTGGTTTCCCGCCACCCTGCTATCCAAGCTACAGGACTTCTGACTTTTGCCCTGGCAGGATTAACTCCTGCTGAATACGCCAGCCTTGACTGGACGCACAATGACACCATCTCTTACGAAGTTCGTGGACACGAACTTTTACGAATTATTCCTCAAAAAAGGTCTCTGTGTTTTTATGTTTCCTCATAAGAAATATCTACCGGAGTGTAGATTCCGCTAACCTCAAGGAAACCTTCTTTGAAGGTGATCCCGCCTCTTTTTTAGCTTCAATCAATACATGTTTCACCTCCCCGGATGCTTAAAAGCAGAGTGTGGTCCTCTCGCTCATTAACTAAGCCTTTAATATTTTAGACCTCTCATCTCCCAACTATCCCCATCGGTTCATTCTCACATTTGCCCGCTAGCTTCAGGCCTACCGGTCTTTATGGGTCGAGTAGAGTACTGGCGCGGTAATAAAGCAACTTCCGCATGCCTTAGCCTAATGCCTCTACTACAGACCATAGTTGTTATTTCGTTGCCAGTCCCCTCTCTAAAATTCCGTACTTCAAACTTTCCCCCAGTACGGTTTTGAGTTCAAGTACCTCTCAACTTACCATGAATCCTTCCCTGACAACTTGCTAGGAGCCTGGTGAAAAACCCTCTATAGTCTCCTGACATCTTAGGTTAATTTTGTTCTTTCTCAAGAGCTTCTCAATTGGACATAAATCCTTACCTGTGGTATAATAGAGTCATTCTCACAGAAGAAAAATACCACCATTTAAGGATAAAAAATGTTAGGTAAAGAAGAAAGACAAACCTCCTTTTTTGACACTGGCTTTGCCTGTGCTCATCTGATTAAGAAGAATAGCTTTTATGCTAAGATGCGAGAGCATGCTGACTCCATCATTTCCGATAATGACTTTGCTGACATCTACTGTCTTAATAATGNNNGNNNTNNCTTTCGACCGTCCCTGCTGCCTTCGCCCTGTCATTGCGAGCTCGGCCTTCGGGGTTCGAACTTTCGAGGCCACATCTGTGTTCGCTTTCGCTACAACCTGGTGACTTGCTACCATCCTTATAGATGGCTTTGTCAATAGGCTTCAGGACTTTGGTTTCCCGCCACCCTGCTATCCAAGCTACAGAACTTCTGACTTTTACCCTGGCAGGACTAACTCCTGCTGAATACGCCAGCCTTGACTGGACGCACAATGACACCATCTCTTACGAGGTTAGTGGCCACGAACTTTTACAAATTTGGTATGGTCTCATACTTGACAATCGAGCGTCATTGAAAATAGTAAGGGTAGGTCAGAATTCAAGGGCGAAGGTAGGTCAATTTTGGGTGGCGATCAACAACATAAAATGTCCAATTAGACAAAAGTTGTCCCCGGTACTCGACCGTTAGTCACTTGCCTTGAATTTATCAAGTGCTAAAGTGTGTGTGGAAGAAATCACATCAGGGAGAAAAACACCATGGTTAAACTGAGAAAAGAAGGAATAAGATTAGTCATAAGTGAAAATGAACCTGTTCCTCTGGTCAAGGATTTTGACACGTATATTAACTACCTGGCAGAAAATAAGCCTTATCTGACCAAGAAAAAGCAACTCGTTGCTCCTAAATTTCTTTACCAAATCAATCAATTGATGAGTAATCCTAATCGGGAGAATACTCCCCGAACTCACCAGGAGTTTTACCCTCTTCTTCATCTTTTCTTCTACCTGGCTCTTTATGGCAAGCTCTGCAAAAGGGCTTCTCAAGGTTCACAAAAAGTAAGACTGGAAGGAACCGATAGAATGGAAGAGTACTTGAACCTAACTGCAACAGAGAAACACCTTTTTCTGCTGGAGATTTTTTGGGTTGATTGTGACCCAATCAAATTGGTATCAGGTCAGCGAGCTGAGTTGACTATCTGGCAAGTGACAAGTATTCTGGAATTCATAGCAAAAAAGACTCCTGAGCAAACCATCCTTATAGACGAATCAAATAGAACAGAAATCCTTTCTCTATCTATGTTTGAGAATTTTCTTATGCTTTATCTATCCTTCTTTGGTTTTTTCAAGTTAACCCGCAACGAAAAGCTGTATGAGATGTATCAGACAAAGAGTTACTTTCCCATAGCCTCCTTAACTCCTTCCACTTTAGGGGTTACCCTGGCCCCCATTTTGTGTAAAGAAAGAGCTCTTCAAAACTGGAATTTGCCTTATCGTCGAAATGCTGAGGGAAAGGTTCTTTCTTTTCCTGGTTTAGCTGCCAACCGGCAAAGTGAAAAGCGCTATGTGCCCTTTTTTGAAGCTTTTACCAAGTTTTTTCCAGACGGAGAATTAAAGAAAACACTACCCAGAAAACTAAGGAAATTTGTCAGGGGAACCTTTGTCTTCAAAGTATCAGTGGGAAAAGGTATCTGGCGCAAAATTGCCATCTCCGGTGAGGATACTCTGAAGG
Organism: Candidatus Aerophobus profundus SCGC AAA252-L23; assembly: GCA_000402295.1. GTDB lineage: Bacteria > Aerophobota > Aerophobia > Aerophobales > Aerophobaceae > Aerophobus > Aerophobus profundus. Next base: position 3,355 of record AQRW01000178.1, on the reverse strand, counting down.
ACTTTCACGTAGCTATCCAATTTGCATTTCAGTTTGATTTCGACCACCTCTATGCTTTTTTCATGGATGGGAAACGCTGGTCTCATGATGCAATTAATGCTCCCGAGTGCGATGAGGGACCTTATGCCGATGGCGTTCGCATTGGTGAGCTGGACCTGACAGTTGGGCAGAGGTTCCTCTATCTTTTTGATTTTGGTGATGAGTGGCATTTCTGGGTAGAACTGAAGGAGGTCAGAGAGGATTCTTCCAGGCTGCCCGAACCAGAGGTCATTGAAAGCAAAGGAGAAGCTCCAGAGCAGTACCCTTCTTATCCAGGGGACTGGGAGTAACGACGGCGGGTAACGTTTTTTGGAAACAAGAGCTGGGAACGAAAGAATGGAAATGGCTATTGCAAGCAAATCATCTCTCAAGGAAAATTGGCTAAGAGTTGAAGAGAAGGAGACGAGGACTCACAAGAAAAACTGTGGGTTGCTTTGGATAACAGAGGGAAGGAAGGGTTGTTGATCAAAAATTCTGAGGTGTTGGAACAGTTTGAAAGGGAAATAATAAAAAAAGAGAAGCTGTCTTTTGAACAAGCTTTGGCTCTCTTTGAGGCAATGTGGCAAGAGGGAGTAGACCTTGGTGTATTACCACCCAAAAATACCCTGGAGGGAATAGAAGTGGATATAAGAATAGCCAGGATTCTCAATTGTTTGAAGAAATCTTAAGCAAACTTGCTCTGACTCTTGATAAACGTAGTATCCCCTATATGATTATTGGTGGACAAGCAGTGCTTCTCTATGGAGAACCAAGACTCACCCGGGATATCGATATAACTTTGGGTGTGGGTATCGATGCACTTGAAAAAATCATTGAGGTGTGCAAAGAGGTAATTTTAACCCCACTTCCATCAAATATTCCTGAATTCGTAGAAAAAACAATGGTTCTTCCGGCTAAAGATGAAACTACCGGAATCAGAATTGATTTCATATTCTCGTTTACTCTCTATGAAAGACAGGCTATCAAGAGGGCGCGAAAAATACTCATTAAGAATACTGTCGCGCAGTTTGCTTCTCCGGAGGATGTCATAATTCATAAAGTCTTTGCCGGGCGAGCGCGGGATATGGACGATACACGATCAATTCTTATTAAGAACCCCTTAGTTGACCTTCCTTATATCAAAAAATGGCTGGCCAAATTTGATCAAAGTTCACCTGAAAAAGGATTCTTAAGAAAATTTAAGGAAGTTTTGTACTATATTTCTAAGAAAGAGTAAACAATGGAGTTTCTCACGGCAGCGTCCCGTAAGTTCGTTGAGACAGGGCTTAAGGACTTGATATAGACTGTATCTTATTCTATGAAAGATGCAACAAGAAAGAAAATGACTTTTTGCTAAAGTCGTATCTTTGTCCCCTGTATCCTTTTGATACTCAAGGCAGACTATCTATAAGGGATTGAAAGGAGATCCATCCTAATTCTCCTTGACAACCAGTTTTTGCAGGAAAAGAGGGGTAAACACAGGCTTTAGCCTGTGTTTATTTGCGCAGCTTAAAAGCTGCGGCTACCACGGCTCCTTTGCGCAGCTTAAAAGCTGCGGCTACCGTAACCTTTTTGCGCAAGTTAAAACTTGCGACTACCAGGACAACCACAGCTTAAATGCGAAGTCGGTAATTATTCAGATTAATCTTTCTCTTGCTGGCTCGGGATGCTTCTTAATCAAAGGATAGGCTCAGTCAAGGGTATTTGCGAGAAACTAAATAGGGCAAGTTTCCTGCAAAGGTTGATTGACCAGCCTTTTTGCATTTGTATAATGAAAGTAGTACTGATAAGGTAAAGTAAGGGGATATTAAATGAGAACAACTAATATAACTACTATAACCAAAAAAGGCCAAACAACCATTCCTAAGAGAATATTTAGGAATAAAATCTAAAGATAAGGTTGAGTTCGAGATAAAGGAGGGCATCGTGCTGATAAAGCCTGCCGCTAATCTAGATACAAATTTTGGAAGAGTGAGACCGAAAAAGAAACCAGAAGACTTTCGAGCAATGAGAAAGTTTTTTGAGAAACAAATAGGCAGAGAATCAGCGAAAGAACTTTAAGCTATGCGTTTCATCGATACTAATTTATTCATTCGTTACTTTACCCGGGATGATGAGGAAAAAGCCCAAAGGGTTTTGGCCCTCTTAAAGAGAGTGGAGAGAGGTAGGGAAAGATCCAGAAGAACCAGGTCAAACTTCTCTTTACTCAGGTATTCCAGGCCGGTTTTAAGTTCACCTACCCGATCCAGAGTGAACTTGCCACCTCTTGCCTCCAGGATCATCTCTCTTATCAAGCGGGCATCGCCGGGATTGTCTTCAATGAGGAGAACCTTAATGAGGGAAAATAGAGGATGATAGCTGTTGGATTGCTCACTCATTACTCTTTTTCCTTAAGTTAAACTGCTTTTTCTGGGCGACTGAAGTCACCCCTACCCATATTAGTCACACTCGTGTAGGGGAGCTTTTAAGCTCCCGTTAGCTTCTCAAACTGATTTGCTTCTTACTCAGGCGGCAGCTTGACAATAGTAAGCCAAAAATCTTTGATGGACTTAACCACCTTAATAAACTCATCTAAGTCAACTGGTTTGGTAATGTAGCAATTAGCCTGCAGATTATAACTTTTGAGGATGTCCTCCTCAGCCTTGGAAGTGGTTAAAACCACTACTGGAATACGTTTTAAATTATCATCAACCTTGATTTCCGCCAGTACCTCACGTCCATCTTTTTTAGGCAGGTTTAAATCAAGTAAGATGAGATCCGGATGAGGTGCTTCAGTATGGTTTCCTTCTCGATGTAAAAAATCCAGAGCCTCCTGCCCATCCTTAGCCACCCTCAGGTTGTTAAGTACTTTGACATCTTTGAGGGCCTCCTTTACCAGGCGTACATCCCCGGGATTGTCTTCCACTAACAAGATTTCAATAGGTTTACCTATCCTTACTGCCTTGATCATTGTTTATCTCCTCTTAATGGGAATAGTAGTGTCAAGACTTTCTGGTCTTTTTACAATTGGTAGCCGCAGGCTTTAGCCTGCGTTTTTATGTGCTAACCTTCTCTTGCGCAACCTAAAGGTTGCGGCTACCATGTCTTTATTGGTGGATAATTTCCCTCCCCCTGTACGGAGGACTTTTCCCTTTATTTATAAGGTTCTTCTACGATTCCTTGATAAAATTTTTGACACTACCATAGGAATAGTGAAGTAAAAGGTTGACCCTTTGCCTAACTCTGACTTAACCCAGATACGTCCTCCGTGACGTTCCACAATCCTCTGGCAGACGGCCAGGCCTATGCCGGTACCGGCATACTCTTCTCTGGTATGCAGACGCTGAAAAACACCAAA
>AQRW01000177.1 GCA_000402295.1 Candidatus Aerophobus profundus SCGC AAA252-L23 | reverse complement strand
AGAGACGAGATGATAAAGACGCCTATTACTCTGCAAGACTTGAGAAGGAAGATTTACCTGAAGGCGAAGGCTGAAAAGAAGTGGAGGTTCTGGGGGCTTTATGTTCACATTTGTAAGATGGAAACACTCCAGGCAGCATATGCTCTGGCCAGGAAGAATAAGGGGGCACCAGGTATTGATGGTGTCACCTTTGAGGATATTGAAAAGGCAGGCCTAAAAGCATTCCTGGAGCAGATTCAAAGTGACTTAGTCTCCGGCACGTATCAACCCTTGAGGAATCGAAGAAAGGAAATCCCCAAAGAAAAGGGTAAGGTTAGAATCTTAGGGATACCGATGTCGGTTCCATATTGCACCTCCTTCAATATAGTTTAGGAATCTTTAGTTCTTTTGTCAGGTAGCTTGTATGAGTTAAGAATTCTCTTGTGAAGCTTTTTCTCCTTCTCAGAGTCAAGGGTGATCCAAAGGGGATATCTTTTGTGGATTCTACGAGCTTTTAGATAACCTCGCTGGATCCAATAATATATCATCCCAGTACTGACCTTGAGTCTCTCGGCAACTTCCTTCACTGTCAGCTCACCGGGCCCTTTGAGCTCTGGTGAAGGAATCGAGTGGGTATACCTTATCCATCTCACTATAGAGATAGTGAATGGCTTTCCTTTGGCACTAGTCTGACCTTTCTGATTGAGTAACTGTGCTATTTCACCGTCGATAAGAGTTTTAGCAAGTTCTCTAACCTGGTTGATGATTATGTCTTTATAGCGGAGTCTCTCAGATATTTTCAGTGGTAGATCGCAATGGATATCTTCCGATGCCCCACCTTGCCAGCGAAGATGCAGTATCAGCTCTTTGGGTTGAGAGATCTTTTCCGCAGTAATGTCTTTGATAAGCAAGCGTACAATGCGTTTACGGTCCTTAGCTTTGGTTGTAGGAGCCTTCCATAAACTGGGCAGGTCCTGGGCCAGAGCAAGTATCCTTTGCTTCTTTTGCGAAGTTATAATTAAGCTATTTTTCTGCTGATACTCATAATGCTGCTGTTTTACCTGCTCCAGATTAACCAGAGCATCATTCCAGCGTCTCTCAAGTGTTGATGCCACTAAACGATTTGCCGGGTCAACTTCTTCGTACCGTCTTTGGGCAAGCTGAGCTTGGTATTCAGCCCTCTGAAGCTTCATACGCCACTGCTTATCAATAGCTTTGTTTCTGTTCTCTAATTCTTCCAGGGCCCTTAGGGCAATTTCAATTTGATCTGGTTTTAGTACCTCCAATATGCGCCTGGCAACAGCACTATCCGCAATGTCACAGCGAAAGGTCAAGCATGATTTCCCGGTTAGTCCTTCTCGTTTTCGCCAGTTGCATTCATAAATGGGATAAAGACCTCCATTGCCCTGGTAGCGGACAGTCATGCGTCGTCCACAGATTCCGCAGATGATTAGGCCCTGAAGAAGGGCAATTCCTTCTCTTACTGCGCTACTGAGCATAGTCTCTATCCCATTGGTCCGGTTTTGCTGCAAGAGTGCTTTGTTATGAAGGAACTCTTCCCATCTGATATATCTCTCGTGGTGGTCCTTGATGGTTACCTGCCAGGATGACATCGGTACGGCACCTATTTTGCAGCTAATTGTTCCATCTGTCGAGAGTATTTTCTTGTTTTTATAGCGACCGTATACATATGCACCAGCATAGGAGGGATTCTTCAGGATATTCAGTACCCGAGCATGGCAGAGTCGTCCCCAGATGAGCTTTCCCTTCCAGATGCCGCCATAAGCACGTTTGGGAAACTTCAGTTTGAGCCGGCCAAATCTTTGTACCACCGCGTAGGCACTACCGGTCTCTCTAAAAGTTTCAAAGACAAACTTTACTATGCTGCGCACCTGCTCATCAGGATCAAGAACAGTCCTATCCTCATCGTCATAACAGAGTCCCACAGGAAGGGGGAAGCGTAGCTTGCCTTTTTTGGCTTTGTTGAGTTTGGCTCCCTGGAGGCGAGCGCGGATAAAGTGCAGTTCTGCTTGAGACATCATTCCTTTTAGTCCCAAGAGGAGCTGGTCGTTGAAATCTTGAGGATTGTAGCAACCATCCTCGTCGATGATAAGAGTATCGGTCAGGGAACAAAGGTCGAAGAGTCGATTCCAATCCGTTGATGAGCGGGACAGGCGAGAAGCCTCCAGGGCAAATATGGCCCCAACTTTGTTCAAGGAGACATCCGCTACCAGTAATTTGAAGTCCTCTCGATTGCTCATCTGTGTTCCAGATATCCCCAGATCGCCATCCAGGACTCTGATGCTTTGCATCGGCCATCCAAACTCCAGGGCTCTCATCTTCAAGGCATATTGCCGCTCTGTGCTCTCTTGATGGTGAACCACTTGTGCTATACTTGATTGGCGAATATACACATAGGCCATTTTCTCTTTGTGATACTGCTTGATCTTGCCCATCATCGCTTGCCTCCAGTAAGTAGATGTCCTCTGGAGCTTCTCTTAAGAAGTCTTGGAGCATGTTGGTGACTAAACTGCCTATTTCCTCGGCATCTACAGGAACTAACAGGTTGCCGGCAGTATTCATCTCTATCCTCTATAAGGGCTCTCTGCGGCGCAGGATCTCTCGATTGATGTTGCAAATTTCTTCTAATATTTTCTTTAGTTTCCGATAGTTTTCTAGAAACTGACTCACTGGTTTCTGGTATCTTTGAGGTACGTAGTTCTGCTCCGGTCTGCGCCCAGGTTGACTGACTGATAGATAGTATTTGGGACCATGCCCCGGCCCATTCGCACACTTGCATCCTGGCTTTCCACAACGAATGTAGCGCTTGATTAGAGAACCTCTTAAGATTTCTGGGCCTAGAGCGACCAGCCGTCTGTGAAGAGTTCCTCTTCTTTTGCGTAGATAACCAGTAGACTTCTGGGAGAAATTGTTCTGAGCAGTCATATAACTGTTCTAATTCTATATCAATTTTTATCATTTGTCAAGTCCTTAAGGCAAGTGTCTTTTCCATTAATTTGTTCCATGAGTTGGGCCAAAGAGAAAAGACATCTAAAGCATAAAATAGGAGGTGGAATATCCAAGGATGCGTAGAGATCAGGATCTTTTTGATCCGTCCACTCTCGGGGTAGGGCAAAAGTACCCCGGTCGGTACCTTGGAGTATCACCGTATTCTCTCCGGCGACTTTGCGTAGCTTTAGAATCTTGAAGCGTTGACCTTTGAGTGGATGGTAGGGATGGGTGATCTTTGCCCATCCTAAATGCTTGCTGCCGAGGAGTGCATTCAGCCCCAGCTGTCCCTACTATTCGAGACCGGGTAGTCCAGGGAGCAGCTAAGCTTATCCTGGAGCCAATCTTTGAAGCTGACTTTCAAGACGGCTCTTATGGCTATCGTCCCAAGCGGACGGCCCATGCAGCAGTAAACAGGGTAGCCAGAGCAGTAGTGTATGGTAAGACTCGGGTTATTGATTTAGATCTCAAAGCCTACTTTGACAACATTCGCCACCACATTCTTTTGAAGAAAGTGGCAGAAAGAGTCAATGATGATAAGGTAATGAGACTGCTCAAGCTAATTTTGAAAGCGGGTGGAAAAAGAGGGGTTCCTCAGGGGGCAGTTATCTCACCCGTCTTAGCTAATATCTATCTCAATGAGATGGACAAGATGCTGGAGAAGATGAAACAAGAGACCACTCAAGGCAAATGCGTCCATTTAGAATATGCACGTTTTGCTGATGATCTGGTAATCTTGGTAGATGGCCACCGGAAGTGGGATGGACTGGTTAAAGTAGTATACGGAAGACTGTATGTGATAAAGTAAAAGGGGACCACTTGGGGGGTGTTGTGATAAAGCAAAAGGGGACCACCCGATCAAAAGAAATCCGGTATACTGATAAGAATAAACTATCAGTTACTGGAGGAAGGAGATGGTCGAGGTGGAAGATAAAGAAGAGATGAGGAAATTGTATTTCAGGAGACACTGGAGTATTAGAAGAATTGCCCGGGACCTTCACTGCTCACGCAAGACCGTAAGACGTGCCCTCAGTGATAGTGGACCTCCTAAGTATAGGAGGAGAGTCCCCGCTCCTGAGCCGGTTATTGGACCAGTAAAGAATACCATCGATGGATACCTGAGAGAGGATCAAGCCGCACCCAAAAAGCAACATCACACAGCAAGAAGAATCTACCGGCGCTTAGTACAAGAACATGGTTTTCAAGGATCAGAACCAGCGATAAGACGATACGTGAGGGCAGTTAGGGGAACCTCAAAAGAAGTGTTCATCCCTTTAGAGTATGATGCTGGATCATCCGCCCAGGCGGACTGGGGAAGTGCCTATGTGATCATGAAGGGAGTAAAGAGAATAGTAAGTTTCTTCTGTATGAAGCTCTGTTATTCCAAGAAGCCCTTTGTGTGTACGTTTCCCTTTGAGAAGCAAGAAGCTTTCTTTGAGGGACACAAAAGGGCCTTTGAGTTCTTCGAGGGAGTTGCCCATACGGTAATGTGGGATAACCTGAAAGCGGCAGTGAAAAAGATTCTACAAGGAAGAAATCGTATCGAACAACAGTCCTTTATTGCCTTTCGTTCCCACTATTTGTTTGACTCATGTTTTATCACCCCAGGTAAGCCTCATGAAAATGGGAAGGTGGAGAACCTTGTTGGCTATGCCAGGAGGAACTTCTTTGTTCCCCTGCCCAAGGTAGAAAGTTTCGAGGAACTGAATGAGATACTCCTTAGCCAGTGCCGGAGGGAAAATGAGCGTACTCTTCCTGGCTCCAAGGAAAGCATTGGCATAATGTGGGAAGAGGAGAAGGAAAAGCTCCTTCCTTTGTCTAAAAGATCGTATCTTTGCTGTACTTATCATCCAGTGAAGGCTTGCTCTTTAAGCTACGTTAATTTTCAGAGGAATCGTTATTCGGTTCCGGTGCGCTACGCCTATCACAATCTTATGCTTAAAGCCTTCGTGGATCAGGTAGAGATCTGCTATCAGGATAAGGTCATTATCTCCCACGAGCGTCTTTTGGGAAAAGGGGAAGAGAGTCTTAACATCTTTCATTATCTTCCCTTGCTTATCAAGAAACCGGGAGCTTTTGAGAATGCCCGGCCAGTAAGAAACTGGCAGGCTCCTCCTCTTTACCAGAAGGTTCTACAGATCTTAGAGAAACGGTATCCAGGAGCAAGAGGGAAAAAGGAGTTTCTTAAAATCCTCACCCTGCAAGAAAATGGGAACAAAGATAAACTGGAGGAAGCAATCAAAGAAGCTATCAAGTTGAATGCCCTCAGTTTTGACACAGTGAAGAATATCCTGGAGAGTCTGGATAACCATATTGAGCAAGTACCCGTACTGGATCTTGCCCCTTATCCTGAGCTTTCAGGCTATCACCTCAAGGCCCAGGACCTTAGCCGGTATAACCTGCTTTCAGGAGGATGTCATGGGCAGTAATCTTATCCTGGATGATTACCTAAAGAGATTAAGGCTTCCAGTAATCCGAGGAATCTACCAAAAAATAGCCCGGGAGGCCTCAGAGAACAACTCATCCTACGAGGAGTACCTTCTGGCCCTGACAGAGGGGGAAGTAGTAGTTCGGGAGGAGAATGCCTTGAAAAGAAGGATTAAACAAGCCCATTTCCCTTATCTCAAAACCTTAGAGTCCTTTGATTTCTCAGCCTGCAGGATTGATAAACACAAGGTGATTCAATTAGCTCAAGGGGAGTACCTTCACCAAAGGGAAAACGTGATCTTCTTGTCAGAGCCTGGCCTGGGTAAAACACATTTGGGCATCGCCCTTGGGATTGAGGGATGCAAGAAGGGCTACCGGGCACTCTTTTTCACTGCTGCCGGTCTGATTAATGAGATGAAGGAGGCTAAGGAGAAGTTCTCCTTGATATCTTTAGAGAAGAGACTCTCCCGGACTCATTTAGTGATTATTGATGAGCTGGGATTCGTTCCCTTTGACAGGCTGGGAGCCGAGCTTCTCTTTGAGTTCTTCTCCTCTCGCTATGAGCAAGGATCAGTAATTGTTACCAGTAACTTGGCCTTTGCTAACTGGACGGAAGTATTTCATGATCAAAGACTAACTGGAGCTTTATTAGACAGAGTAACCCATCATGCTCACATTATCCAGATTGAGGGAGAAAGCTACCGGTTTAGACAGAGTTTGGGGAAACATAAGATTAAGATAAAAGAGAGAAAGACAGTAAATGTTCATTAACACTAAATTTGACACAGGTGGTCCCCTTTTACTTTATCACAGGTGGTCCCCTTTTGCATTGACATTCACAGAAGACTTCTTGAAGAGCTTAAGGAACTTGAAGTTGAAGTGAACCAGGAAAAGACCCGGACAGTGGATCTTACCCAAGATGAAACCTTTAGTTTTCTGGGGTTTGACTTTCGGCGAATGAGAACTCGCCGAGGCAAGTGGGCAGTGCGGATGACCCCCAGAATGAAGGCTCGAACACAACTCTTACGCAAACTCAAAGGGGTATTCGGTCATTACAAATCGCAACCGATAGGGCGGGTAACTTACTTGATTAATCCAATCCTCCGAGGTTGGGTGAACTACTTCCGTATTGGCCACTCCAGTAAATGTTTTGGATATATTAAGGATTGGGTGGAAAAGAGGGTGAGAAGACACCTGATGCGGGCCAGGAAACTCCATGGCTTCGGCTGGGAAAGGTGGAGTAAGGTCTGGTTGTATGAAACCTTAGGCTTATATGATGACTACCGGGTAAGATACTACCAGGCTTGAAAGCACTCTCAGTTTGATAGGTCGCATAAACTTGAAGGTGAAGTTAACAAGGAAAGCGTAGTGCGGTAACTCCGCATGCTGCGTTTGAGGTGGCAGGGAATGGAACCCAGGATATGGTAAGGCCACTAAAGGCACTCTCATTAAGGAAACGGGGAGAAAACAGACTGGCCATACCTAAGTCGATGGCGCCATTCCTTGACCCTACTGACAATTGTCCCTTTTCTGTCATTGCGAGCCTGCTGAAAGCAGGCGTGGCAATCTCATAAGAGGGCGAGAGCCAAAATAGCAAGTTTCAATCCCTTATAGGTAGTCTACAAGCTGGAAAATGAAAACCACAAGGTA
>AQRW01000176.1 GCA_000402295.1 Candidatus Aerophobus profundus SCGC AAA252-L23 | reverse complement strand
TATGAAAATATATCAAAGTTAGTAGAAACCCCTGTTTATATAGATGATAACAAAAGATTAGATTATCCAAGGGGAATTGTAGTAAATGGAAACATCTATGCGGAAGAGTTAGATTACCCCAAGAAGAATGGGGTTGTATATCTTCTTGGAACTAAATATATTCCTTTGAGGAAAGAGTTTTGGGAGATACCAGAAAAAGAAATAAAAGAAAAGGTTGAAAGTGTAATGATTACTTTTGGCGGCGATGATGCGAGAAATACGACACCAAGGATTTTGAGATTCTTGAAGAAGAATTGTCCAAACTTGAAGAAGAACGTGATAATTGGAAAAGTTTTCCAGAATGTAGATGAGATTAAAAAAGAAACTGATAAAAATACAAATCTGATTTACTATCCAGATGCAGAAAAAATGAAACAAATTATGTTGGAATCAGATATAGCTATTTCTGCTGGAGGACAAACTTTATATGAGCTTGCCAGGGTGGGAGTACCTACAATGGGAATTTGTGTAGCAGAGAATCAGTTGGGAAATGCTAAAGGATGGGAGAAAGCCGGGTTCTTAGAATATACTGGGTGGTATAAGAAAAGTAATTTTATGGAAGAATTGAAGCGTTCGTTAGAATATTTGGAAGATGCAAGTGGAAGAAAGAATAAATCTAAGGCAGGGAAAGAATTTGTTGATGGAAAAGGTAGTTTTAGGGTAGCTAAATCACTATTATTCGATTGGTTTAAAAACAATCTCTCTTTAAGAGAAGCTACTCTTGGGGATGTTTCCGATATACTTAATTTATCGAATGATGATATAGTAAGAAAAAACTCATTTAACTCTGAGAAAATAAAAGGGGAAGACCATTTAGAATGGTTAAAGAAGAAATTAGATAATAAAAACTGCGTTTTCTTTATCATTGTCGATAATATGAACAAATTCTATGGACAGATACGATTTGACATAAATCCAAAAAATAAGGAGGCCATAATAAATATTAGTTTAGAGAAAAGTTTACGAGGCTTAGGTTTGTCCTTTTTTATTATAGATAAATCGATAAGTGAACTGTTGAAAACTAAAAATGTGAGATTGATCAAAGCATATATTAAAGAGGAAAACATACTCTCAATCAAAGCTTTTGAAAAAGCAAATTTTAGATTTATAGAGGACTTAACGATTAGAAAAAATAGGGCAAAATTTTATACAAGAGAGATCAAATATGGGATTTAGCATTAGAGATAAAAAAATAGGAAAAGAGTATCCAGTTTTCATAGTAGCTGAGTTTTCGACAAATCATCTGCAAAAATTTGACAACGCAGTGAAATTCACAAAAGCTGCAAAAGAGGCAGAAGTAGATGCAGTTAAGTCTTAAATCCAGTTATTTACAAGCTGGAATCATAAAGAAAATAGTTAAAGAAATAGTGACAGCGTCAAATCCAAATAAGATTATTCTTTTCGGCTCATACGTACAGGGAACACCAAATGAAGAAAGCGATATAGACCTTCTTATTATTAAACCAAAAATAAAATCAAAAATAAGTGAATATGTAAATATAAGAGAAAAATTAAAAGAGGTTAAACTTCCTTTCGATATTATCGTTATAAGTCCAGAAGAGTATGAATTTTACAAAAGAGAAGCAGGATGCGTGATAAGAACTGCTTATGAAAAAGGTAGGGTTTTGTATGAAAAAGTTTCTAAGACAGTATGAGATTTTGCTTCACAAAGCAAAACAGGATTTGATCATAGCTGAAGTTCTTTTAAAATCAGAGGAAATTGAGGTAGAGGGAGTAATGTTTCATCTTCAACAATGCGCTGAAAAATGTATTAAAGTTTTGCTATCATTTCATGATATCCATTTTGAAAAAATTCATGATATTGAAAAGTTAATCGATATGTGTAAACCAACTTTTGCACGAAATCAATTATATAGTTTTTTCTCTAAAGGGAAAATACTACCTTTATGATTATCCTGTTTTCCTTGGACGAATCTTCGGGCCAGTTCATGACCAACGGGAAACAAGAGTTTCATTTGACCTTGCTCTTTCTCAAACTTGGCAGGAATATCAGTTAGTTTCTTAACTATGGTCTGAATTCCTAGATCCTCTATCCCGGTTCCCTTCAAGACTCTTTCTCTGAAAAGGGAAATGAGGTTATGGGTGGCTGCCGCTAGAAAAAGATAAGCCCAGATTCCCCAGAAGTTCTTGGTCCTCAAGTTATCGATGTGAAGACCATACTTATCATCCCGGATGATGGCCTCAATATCTATTCTTTTTCTGCGGGAGAGAGCCACTTCTACTTCATCCATCTCCTCGGGGGAAAAGCTGGTATAGATATGCCGGTAGTCAAGGTTTCCTTTAGCATTGATGGCTTTGGTTACTACCACCCTTACGGGATAAGGACAATCTTTTATGGCAGCGTATTTAACATCAAAGGCCCAGGTGGTCTCATCTGCTCTTCTCCAATCATCATAGGAGGGATTGAACTTACGCAGAATTTTCCTGGCCGTACGGGGATTTTTTCCCTTAATAAGAAAGGATAGATTCTCCTCGGTAAGTCGAGCGATATCAGAGCCTACTCCATAAATGGCATCGGCCCGAATAATGCCAATTCTCTGTAAGGAACCGAGAGCCTCAGCTACCTCATAAATGGTATCCCAGAAACGCAGATTGAGAGGAATGTTACCCGGATCTAAGATAACAGAGAGAATCTGGCTATACTCCGAGTTGGTGGTCCCCAAGGATAGTTGGTAGCCTTTCTTTCCTCTTCGGTGGGGGAAATATCCCTTTTGGGCAAATTGATAGGTATCCCCGTAGACAACTAGGCCGGTAGCATCAATGTTGAGATCTACCTTATCTTCATCTTGGAAAAGAGCCAGCTTTTGGGAGATAATCTCCAGAATGAGGCAAAGCTGGCTAACCTCTCCCGGGCCCATTCTATTGAGAAAGCGGTTAATTCCGGACTGATCAGGGAACCGGTCCATGCCAAACAAAGAGGCAGCCTGCCGGTAAGGAGTGAGCTTGTGGTTGATATCCTGAAGGTGGGATGAGCCCACTACTATTGAAGAGAAGAGAGTAGCAATCTTGTCCATCATACTGTATTTCACCTCTTTCATGGAAAAATCAAGGTGTTCTAAAAAGGGATCGAAGAACCCAAGACTCTGAGCGAAGATGGCCAGAATAGCTAAAAAGCCAGAAGGAAGAAACTCATTGAACTCATCCAGACCGACCTTAATCTGGATATCACCTTGAACATCGGCTGAGGCAAAGAAAAGAGTTTTCTCCTCAGTTAAGGCTTTCTCAGAGGAGGCCTCAGGTAAATAGTGATTTCTCTTTTCTAGGTGAAGATCAAGCCTTTTGGTTAAGATAACCCGGAAAAGGGGACCCTCTGAAGAGAAAGAGCTAACCTCAGCCAAAAGCTCTACTTTCTCTAAGGTTACTACTTGCTCTTTCAAAAGGAGAATGTCTTCCAATGGTTCATGGACTAAGAGAGCTTCCTGGAGATGAATTTCTATCCTTTCGGACTTGTTGATTTGAGTTTTTTTTTAACCAGATAGAGCTTGGCTCCACACTGAGCACAGCGAAAACGCTGAACAACTCCTTTTTCCCTGATGAGCAAAGAGGAAGAGGTTCTCTGTCCGGTAACCTGATAGGTTCCATTCTTCCAAATATGAGCATTTCCACATTGAGGGCACTTACTTGGTCTTTCCTCCAGGAAAGAGGGAGCTCTATCAGAGACAGTAATGTGTGATAGTTGTGATAAAGCTCCAAGTTTATCTTGCAGTTCTTGAACTAAAGAATTAAGCTGTTCATTTTCTCTTCTTAAGCGAGCCAGAGGATCAACTTTGGGCCCTGAAGCTGAAGGTAAAAGGGATTTAAGAGCACCTTCTTCAGCTTCATTAATCCATCGATGAATCGAGTCGCGAGAGATACCAAACCTCCTGGAAAGAGGAGCCAGTTTTGCTCCTGTCCAGATTCGTTTGACCATCTCAAGCTTAGTCTTTGCACCATAACCTGGATATGCCATGAGAACACCTCCCGCATATATTATACTACGGAAGGCGATAATGTCAAGACCAAAGTGTCAGGAAGATTAGTCACCAGAAGGTGATTTTTCACAAACAAAATCTTTATCATTACTGTTTCGTGCAAAAGTTGGTTGTAAAGAAAACAAAATTGTTCTCCCAGATTATGTCAATGATTTCATTGCACTTAGCGGTTTTGCTGTTATAGGTAGATATGGTTTTATTACAGATTATAAGGTGGATGCTAAAGATTATGTTGAGCTTTTGGAGAAGTTTGTTACTTATATTAATAAAACACTAAAAAAGAAGGAAAATTAAACGAAAACAATAAAAGTTGAAGATACTCTAATTGGTGAAGGACATCCAGTTTTCATAGTGGCTGAGCTTTCGGCAAATCATCTGCAAAAATTTGATAATGCAGTGAAACTCATAAAAGCTGCCAAGGAAGCGGGGGTAGATGCAGTCAAGCTTCAAACCTACACTCCTGATACTATGACCATAGATTGTGATAATGAGTATTTTCAAATAAAACAAGGAACTATATGGGATGGAAAGACTTTTTATCAACTTTACAAAGAAGCATATACTCCCTGGGAATGGCAGCCGAAACTAAAAGAAATCGCAGAAAATGAAGGATTGATATGCTTTTCTTCTGTTTTTGATAAAACCGCAGTAGATTTCTTAGAAGAAATAAATGTGCCTTGTTATAAGATAGCCTCTTTTGAAATAACAGATATACCACTTATTAAATATGTGGCCTCAAAAGGTAAACCTGTAATTATTTCTACAGGGATAGCAATGCTAAGCGACATAGAAGAGGCAGTTAACGTCTGTACGAAAATGCGGAACAATCAAATAGCTTTGCTTAAATGCACGAGTGCTTATCCCACATCTTTAGAAGAGGTAAATTTGCGAGCTATTCCTAACTTAGCAGAAACTTTTAAAACTGTTGTAGGTTTATCCGATCACACACTGACTATTTCTGTTCCCATAGCCTCTGTAGCACTTGGAGCCTGCATAATAGAAAAACACTTAACCTTAAGTAGGTCATTAGGTGGACTAGATGCTGCTTTTTCTTTAGAACCAGAAGAGTTCAAAGAAATGGTGGGAGCAGTGAGAGAGGTGGAAGAAGCTTTAGGAGAGGTTTCTTACGATCTGTCCGAAAGAACGAAGAAAAGTAGGGAATTTTCTCGCTCTCTTTTTGTGGTGAAAGATGTCAAAGCAGGGGACGTGTTCACCGAAGGAAACGTCCGTTCTATTAGGCCCGGCTACGGAATAGAACCGAAGTATTTGAAGAATATTCTGGGAAGGCGAGCATTAAAGGAAATCAAGAAAGGGACCCCCTTAAAGTGGGATTTAATAGAGTAAGTCTACATCAAGATTGGGCGTTGATTATCGTAACGGAAAGCAGGTTGGTTTTCTAAGGGAGAACATGGAAGCAAGGTTGTCCACATCAAAAGAAATCTTGAAAGACACTTCCAAAACCTCTGGTAGCAACATTGTAGCTGCGATAACGGGAGTCTTTCGGGGAATTATTGTAGCAAGATTTTTGGGACCTGAAATTTTTGGGGTGCTAAATATAATTAATTTAGTCGCTACTTATATTGGCCTGGTCAATCCGGGTGTAAACCAAGCTGCTACCAGAGATATGCCCTACTACAGTATAAAGAGACAATTTGGCAAAGTTGCATCAATCAAAGATACCGCCTTCAGTTTTGATATATTGACTATTGTTTTGATTTCACTGGGAGTTATCGCCGCAGCGTTGTTTCTTTCCAATCCATTGTTGAAATGGGGATTAATCTTGATAGGTTTTTCTTTGCTACCGAAAAAGGTTGTTTCGCTTTATCATTGTATCTGTCGAGTCAGTAAGAAATTTGGTCTTTACAGCAAAGTCACTATCTTGAATTCAATCATTTGGTTAACTTGGGTTGCAGGAACCATCTACTGGTTCGGCATTTACAGCGTACTGTTGGTTCCAATTATTGCCTCAATACTGATAGTCTTTTACTATCGAAGGAGCATTAGACTTGATTTTCACTTTCATATCGATAAGAAAGAATTGAAAAACTTACTTAAAGTTGGTGTTCCCTTGTCTTTGGTGACTTTAGCGTACTGGGGTTTCCGCCTATCCGATAGAACTATTGTGGCCAGTTTTCTTGGGGCAAAGGAACTTGGTTATTATGCTCTTGCTCTATTCTTTTTTAATTTCTTTACCGAATTCTTGAAAGGTTTTGGAGGGGTAATCCAGCCAAATTTTCAGGAGCGCTTGGGTAAAATGGGTTTATCCAGCATGAAGGGCTTTGTTGTTAAGCCCACTCTGGTTTTTGCCTATAGCGCACCCTTTCTTATAGGTCTGACATTGTTATTTGTTCACCTACCCATTATCTATCTACTGCCCCAATACGTTAAGTCAATAACTCCCCTGAAGATTCTCTCTTTTAATGTGTTTTTATCTACCATTCCAGTCATGCAAGGGGTTTTGCTTTCTTCAACGGAGATCAATAGACAGATGCAATTGTCCATTGTCTGGGCTTTAGCCATTGGTCTTAATATTATCCTCAATTATTTCTTCATCCGGGCAAACTGGGGTATCAGCGGAGTAGCCCTGGCTACAGTGATAAGTCGAGGTTCCGTGACCGCGACCTATTTTGTTATGGCTCATAAGTATTATCTTAAGGGATTCATCAGTTCGATTGGCTATTATCTTAAATTGGGCTTTCCTCTGGTCTTTGCCTGGCTCATTGTGACATTGATTCAGCGCTTCAGTGGATATCAATCATTTTCGCCCTTGATAATAGTATTTCAGCTATTGGCATTTAGTCTGGCTTACTTACCCCTTTTGATGTATATGAATAAGAAAACTAAATTTTTTGCTCAAATCCAGGCTTTGTTCTTGAGAAAGACGGCATAGGAGTGGTTGGGTTGAGGAAACAGTACCCGAAAAATGGCAGTGAAAACAGTGTCTTGTCTCACCAGAAGGTTAATTTATCCTCATTAAGGAATATTATTCATAAATATAGCGATTATTCCGGGGAAAAAGTACTCATTTTATTGGAACACGAGAATCAAGTGAGGCATTGCCTACAGTGGATTGATGAAGTGAAAGGGGAAAAGCAGATTATCGCCCTCAGTCCTTTCGCTACCTATGAGTTAGACAAGCATAAGATAAAATACAAGATTCCCGAAGATTACTACCAACCGGAGGAATTGTATCGCTTGGGCATAGAGAACTACCAGAAGGCTGAAGACCTTTCCAGTTTGGTAGACAAGGTAATTCACAGTTTTTGTCCTATTCTGGCTAATCTGGGGGTTAGACCGGCCTGGTTTAGTATTCGTGACCTTAAAGCATTGCTCGACAGCACAACGATTCGACTATTTCAGTTGTTAAGAATAATTGAGACTGGAGAACCTGATGTAATATATGTCTACGATGGTCAACACATCCCTCTTGGTAATTACGAACAAGCAACTCCGTATTTGTGGTTTGATAATAGGGAATCAATTTATGCTCATCTGCTTGGTCTTGATGGATGGAAGAGAACAGTAATTGTCTTACCCTGTGTTGCAAAATCAGAAAATCCTTTTATCCAAAAAGACTTCGGGAATGCTTTAGCTGCTGTCGGGAAAAAGATAGCCGGTTGGCTGTTAAAAAAAAACCCTGATTTATTCGAAATATTATGGGCGATTCGCAAGAAAGATTGGGAAGGATTTAAGAAAAAACTGAAACACGTAAGAAGCTTGAATAGCAAAATCCCAGTGCTCTTGTTAGGAGCGGGATACAATTGGTCGGATTGTCGAGATGAATTGAGTCATGCCGGAATTGGTCCTATTTTTCGTATTCTGGATAGTCCAGAACATTGGTTGACCAGGTCTTTACCCCATGGAATAGAATTTGGAGCATTAGAATCAGCTTGGAAGCAACTTGAATCTGACAAGGAATTTCGAGAGTTCTTCTGTTGGGAGAATATTGATTTCTTCCCTGTGGTAGAAAAAAGATTGCGATTTCTGGTGAAGGATCTAACTTTAGCTTGTTTAAAAGCCTATAAGGAAAGTGCGAGCATAATTGAAAGAATGAATGCAAAGGCACTTTTGGCTTCGATCTTAGCCAACTGTACCCAGCAGTCGGTGGCTAAGGCAGCGAATAATGCTGGGATACCAGTCATTTTATGGCAACATGGGATTTATGCCCTCTTTCATCAACCTTCTGCAAAGTACTTTGAATTTTTAGGATCGGATATTGAGTTTGTTTTTGGGGAAGGAGTGATAGAGCAGTATAAACAAGAAGCTAAACGTTTTGATACACACCTGGTTTCGGTAGGATCTTCCTCTCTGGAAAAGCTGAATTTGAAGCAAAGAAATAAATTTGCTATTCTAAGAGAAAATATCGGCATAGATTCTAATAGGAAAGTCGTCTTGTATGTGACAAGTTACTTTCACCAAAACCATCTTTATATTTCTTATTTCCCTCCATTTTCTGACAACCTTTTTTGGAAGACTCAGCGAGGGATTATCGAAGTTTTGGGATCATATGATGAGTATATGACTGTGGTAAAGCTATTTCCGAATCTTATACATAGGGAACCTCCTTTACGAGGGTATGCCAAAGAAAAAGGCTACGAAAATTGTCGATTTATTCGGAATAAATACTCCTTTGTGGATTTACTTCCTCTTGCCGACATAATAGTTATGGATATTACAGGAACACAATGTCTGTTGCAGACATTGACTACTACCAAACCTATCTTTGTCTACGGCGGACATAGTCCTGTTGATGAAAAAGCGCAGAAGTTACTGAAGCGCCGTGCTCACTATTATGAACAGTTAGGTGATTTTATAAATGCTTTGAGCGAGTGTTTAAGAGAAGAAAGCATCGGTTCTGTTGATCTCAATGATCGGAAATTCTTGGAGACTTATGGAACGTATCGAAGTGATGGGAAAGCTGGAGAAAGGGCTGCTCAAATGGTTAAAGAGATTATCAGAGCGCCTGTGAAATAGAACAGGCTATCAGCAACTATTGGTTTTTTATAACCAAGTGAGAGCAGATTAGTTTTTTAACTACAGAGTACTAACTGAGGTATATTTTGAGAGCAAAAATCAGAATAGCTGGACTTGATTGTAGCTTGAACAAACCAAATTTATTTGTCTTGACAATAAGGACCACTTTAAGGGAGGTGACAGACTATGAGTGAATTCAGAGTAGTTGCCATGATTCCGGCTCGTATGGCTTCAAGCCGTTTTCCGGGTAAACCTCTGGCTAGACTATTGGGGATGACAATGGTTGAACATATCTACCGCCGTTGCGAGCTTAGTAGAAAAACAAACGAGGTCTACGTGGCAACGCCGGATCAGGATATTGCAGAAGAGGTAAAGAGCTTCGGCGGCAAGTTCATTATGACGAGTCCTTTGCATAAGCGTGCTTGCGACCGAGTAGCCGAGGCGTCCCTAAGTGTGGAAGCAGATGTAGTGGTAACAGTTCAGGGAGATGAGCCGCTTATTGCACCCCAAATGATAGATATAGCAGTGGAGGTACTGATGGCAGACCAAGAAACGGTCTGCGTAAATTTGGCAACACAGGCTACAGATGACGAAGCAAATGATCCGAATGAGGTAAAAGTTGTTACGGATTCAAGGGGTTACGCGCTATACTTTTCCCGGGCAGCAATACCTACCAATTTACGTGGAGAGGGAGACGCTTCTTTCCTGAAGCAACTATGCATTATTCCGATGACAAAGGATTTTTTGCAAACCTTCATTGGTTTATCCCCGACACCACTGGAAATCTCAGAATCTGTAGATATGTTAAGATTGTTAGAACATGGATATAAGGTAAAGATTGTAAAGAGCGAGAAGCAAGTGAAAAGTGTAGACACATCAGAAGATCTGACAATTGCGGAAAAACTTTTGTCACATGATCCAATTTTGAAATTTTATCACGATATAGAACATACCAAATAAAGGTTATCAAACTGATTGTGATCATAGTTTTTTCGAGTGGAATGGAGAATTACCAATAATGTGTTTGCTATAGGGACTTTTCTCAGATGATGGACCCCTGCTCAGTAATTGTGGAGATACGATGAACAAAATCATTGCTTCCATTATCATCCGTAGTCATAACGAAGAAAGATACATTGGCGAGCTCCTCAGTATGATTATGGAGCAAAATTTTCGTGCTTGGGAGATCATAGTGGTTGATTCCGGTTCTACTGACAAAACGCTTGATGTTGTGCGGCAATATCCGATTCATTTGATTCAAATTCCATCAACAAGTTTTACATTCGGATATTCCTTGAATGTTGGTTGCCGGAGTGCAAGAGGGGAATTTCTGGTTCTTGTTAGCGCACATGCTGTTCCAGTGAATGAAAGTTGGCTAACCAACATATTGCAGCCTTTTCAGAGTGAAAAAGTAGCGATGGTATATGGACGTCAGCTACCGGGGCCTGGAACACCTTTGTCGGAAGCCAGAGATTATTCGTTGAAATACGGTATGCATTCAAGGATTCTTTTGGAAGAGACGGAATGTAATAATGCTAATAGTGCAATACGGAGGAACTTGTGGCAACAGTTCCGGTTTAACGAAAAACTTCCAGGGCTTGAAGACAGAGATTGGGCAACCCGTGTTCAAAAGGCTGGATACTATGTGGCGTATGCAGCGGATGCACAGATCTATCATCATCATCATGAGAGTTACCATCAGATTTACCAACGACATTATAGAGAAGCGGTGGCATACCACAAAATTTTGCCAGAGAGAACATTCACGTTTAAGTACTTAACTTACAACCTCACGAGAAGTGCACTTGGTGATCTTGTTTATGGTATAAAAGAAAAGAAATCATTCTCTAAGTTTTGGAGTATTTTACCTTATCGGAGGGCTCAGCAACTAGCTATCTATAATGGTATGAAAGAAACATACCCAAAAGTTGAAGGACAGGATTATCTTGACATTATCCCGAAGCAATACAAAGCTGTGGCCATCAAAGGGCCTAACATACATTCTGTTGAAATTCGTAAAATGCCTAAACCTAAAGACAATGATGTATTGATTAAAGTTTCCTTTGTTGGCGTATGTCCCACCGATATAGAGGTTGCAGAAGGGAAGCTTGATTATTATAAAAAAGGTTTGGCCAAGTATCCAGTAGTTCCTGGGCATGAGTTCTCAGGTGTTGTGGTTGACGTAGGGAAAGAAGTTACTAATGCAAAATTAGGTGATAAAGTAGTCGGAGAATGTGCAAACGGTTGCGGGGAGTGTCCCAGTTGCGCAAGAGGTGATTACTTTGCATGTCCAAATAGAACAGAAGTGGGGGTGATAAACAAAGATGGCGCCTATGCAGAATACATTACTATACCAGCCAGTGGAATACATCGTTTACCAGAAAATATTACCCTTCGCCGAGCTGCTTTGATAGAACCATTAGCTGTAAGTCTTAAGGGAATACGAAAACTTAAGCCTGTGCCGGGAAATTCTGCTATAATTGTGGGAGCTGGTATTATAGGATGTATGTGTGCGCTTGTTTTAAAGCATTATGCAGTTCACGTAACGATAATTGATCGCAAGCCTGAAAGATTAGAGATAGCCAAGAACTTCGCGGATGAAGTCCAAACTACAATAGGGGATACGGTTGATAGTGATTTTGCTATAGAAGCAACAGGGGAACCCATAGTTGCCCAACGTTTAGTTTCTGTTTCAAAAGCGGGAGCAAAGATTCTTATTCTGGGTTTGCCACTAACAGAACCGACCCCTGTAATCTTTGGAGATATTGTAGGATACGACAAAACTCTACTCGGTTCAATTGCCAGTGCATCAAGGGATTGGGAGGAAGCTATCCATATACTTGCGCTTGCTGGAGACACGGTTGATTCACTTATCGGAAAGGAATTCAAACTTTCCGATTACAAGAAAGCATGGGATATGACTAATAAGAAAAAATACCCCAGAGTATTGATAAATTTAAATATATCCTTATAGAATATTCAGAACAGGGAAAAAGGTGAGAAAGGTATACTCTTGTTACTGGAAAAGATTATAATAAAAGACGATGTTTGGATTGGTGCACATGCAATAATATTGCCGGGTGTAACGATAGGTAAAGGAGTTAACCAGATTTGGGTGAACCGGGTATAAGATGCTAAAGCGAAGATTAGATGATTTAGAATTAGTCTTAATCTCAAGGAGAAATTGAAACATGAAGTGGAAAGTTCTAATCTCAGCACCTTATATGCAGAAGGAGATCCACAGACTATCGCATATTTTTGAAGAGAATGACATTGACATCGATCTACCACCTGTCAAAGAAAGATTATCCGAAGTAGAATTACTTCCTATTGTCGAAAAATATGACGGAATCATCTGTGGAGATGATGATTTCACAGAAATGGTGCTACAAAAAGCAAAGAAATTGAAGGTAATTGTAAAGTGGGGCACAGGAATTGATTCGATTGATCGAGCTGTTGCCAAACATCTTGGGATCCCCGTTTATAACACACCGGATGCTTTTTCCGAACCTGTTTCGGACACTGTGATAGGGTTTGTTCTTTCATTTGCCAGAAACATTCCTTGGTCTGATCAGATGATGAAATCGGGCGGTTGGGAAAAAACACGATGTTATTCGCTTTCTGAACAGGTTATTGGTATTATTGGAATCGGGAACGTTGGAAAGTTGGTTGCCCGCAAAGCCAATGCGTTTGGTATGCAGATCTACAGCAATGATATTAAAAAAATTCCTAAAGAGATCACAAAGCCATTAAATATTACGATGGTCGACAAAGAGACGTTGCTAAAACAGTCGGATTATGTAAGTCTGAACTGTACTTTAAATGAAACAAGTTATCGTCTTATCTCCAAGTCTCAGCTTCAAGAAATGAAAAACACAGCGATTCTAATTAATACCGCACGGGGAGCTATAATTAATGAACCAGATTTAATAGAGGCGTTAGAGAACAAAACAATTGCAGGAGCGGCATTGGATGTATTTGAAACTGAGCCTCTACCTCAAGATAGTCCCTTGAGATATTTTGAGAATTGTCTTCTTTCTTCTCACAATGCAAACAGCAGTCCGTTATATTGGCAGAAGGTGCATGAAAATTCTATTAAAAATCTTATAAATGAACTGAATTCAGCGTCTCATTAAAAGGAAGGTTAGAGTAAATTGAAAGAATTCGATATTGACGCGATGCGTCCGAAAGAAATACACAGGAAAGTATTGCAGCTCCGGAAGATATCTGGGGAAAGATTCTGTCGTGAATATAATGATCAATTCATTGACACACCCTGCCCTGCATGTGGAAAGAATGGTGAATTCGAATTCATCAAGTACGGTTTTTCTCATAAACGTTGTCTTAGTTGTCATACTTTATTTACTTCGCCTAGACCTTCACAAGAACTACTTGTTCAATACTATAACAAGTATGAAGCACCTAGATTCTGGACAAAAGTCCTTTTAGCTACTGATTTCGCGCGAAAAACAATGCAGTATGAACCCAGAGTCAAAACGATAATCTCGTTAATGAAAGAGAGAAACCCAAATATACCAGAATTAGCTGTTGATGTTGGAGCGGGATCCGGTGCCTTTGCCTTGGTTCTAAAAAGGCAGAAATATTTCAGAAAAGTCTTGGCGCTTGATTTTTCCAAAGAATGTATTGAGCAATGCAGAAGAATTGGCCTTTATTCGAGATTAGGGTCAGTGCAGATTTTGGAAAATGATTCCGTTGATTTGCTCACAATGAATGATTTGATAGAACACTTGTCTCTTCCAAAGAATTTTTTGGAGGAATGCTTTGATGTCATAAGAAAAGGCGGATTTGTGTCAATTGCATGTCCTAATGGTGAAGGATTTGATTTTAAGATATTAAAAGAAAAGACAATCAATGTTACACCACCTGAACATTTAAATTACTTTAATCCAAAGTCTATAAGAGGTTTATTGGAACAAATTGGATTCAATCGAGTCTTTATTGAAACTCCCGGCATATTGGATGTACAAATGATAGGACGAGAAATAGACAACGGGGAGTTGGATCTATCTAAGAATAATGAGTGGCTTCATTATTTATTTACAGAATGTTCTCAACACATTAAGGATAATTTTCAGAATTTCTTGAAAGAAAATTGTCTTTCATCTCATATGTTAGTCATTGCCCAAAAATAAGGTAGTAAGGGTACTAAGCTGTGTGTCTTAATTCACATATTATGCGAGGAGATTAGAATAGATTGAAAGAATTTGATATTAGACCAAAAGATCTATTTAATCGTTATCTCGAATTGTCCCAGCAAGAAGTTAATAGATTCTTTACGGAGAAATCACAATTCGTGGAAGTTAGCTGTCCTGCTTGTAATAGCCAACGGTGTGAATTTGGACTTGAAAAATTTAGTTTTAGATATGTGGTGTGTCTCGATTGTGGTTCACTCTATCTCTCTCCCAGACCAACTTCTACAATGATTGATGCCTATTACCGTGAATCAGAGGCAGTCAAATTTTTGGGAACACACTTCTTCAAAGAAACTGCTGAAGCTCGTCGAAAAAAGATATTTGAACCTCGAGCTCAAATTGTGTCAGAATGGATGGCTAAAAGCGAAATATCCAATCAAGACAGTATATTTGTAGATGTAGGTTCTGGATATGGTATCTTCCTCGAGGAGGTTGCTAAACTTGGGTTGTTTGAGAAAATTTGTGGTATCGAACCTGCTCTTAATCTGGCATCTATCTGCCGAAATAAAGGGTTTGAAATTATTGAAAAAAAAGTTGAGGAGGTAGATGAAAAAGAAATACAAGCATCTTTTGCAACGGCTTTTGAAGTACTTGAGCATCTTTTCGATCCTGCTCAGTTCCTGAAAGCAGTAGGACACATTCTAAGAAACAATGGCATCTTTTTGTTTACTACTCTTACGGTTAGTGGTTTTGACATTCAAATTCTCTGGAAACATTCAAAGAGCATATATCCACCACATCACATAAATTTATTGTCTTTTGAAGGAATAAAGCGATTGGTAGAGCGATGTGGATTCAAAATCATGGAACTCAATACCCCGGGGAAATTAGATGTAGATATTCTCATTAATATACTAAAGGAAAATCCTGAGATAAAAGTGCCTCGTTTTGTCTCATATTTACTTAACAAACGCGGTGAAATTACACATGGGGCATTCCAAGCTTTTTTGCAGGGACATAACTTAAGTTCGCATATTCGCGGCGTTGTTAAGAAAGAAGTCTAAGATGCTTCCTGATCCAATATGTAAGCAATTGTTATCCATGGTTATAGTATTGCTTCGATAGATGAAATTCCGATAACTCGAGTTGAGTCAGAAGATGTGCTCATTAAAGCTTTGATTTGAATCCGAAAAAGTCTGGAGTAGTATAGGAGTAGTCCATATAGATAAAATCTGTTGAAAAATGACTTTGCTAAGATGAAGAATTCTTCTAGCGTTCTGGTAATCTTTGATGGAAATGTTAATGTAAATCTTCTTGATAAGGAACTGTCAGCGTTACATCCCCAAAATATATATCTATTTCCGTTAAGTTCTAACTGGCAGTTAATCTATGAGATAGAAAGTGTAACTAAAAATCTACTTGGTACTAATATTGAAATAGAATTGATAAAATCTGCAGAACTAATAGATAAAGAAGTTGATATTTTGAGAGAAAAAGTTTCCAAGTGGTCTGCTGATTTAGGAGACTCTGTTGTAGGTGGTAAATCTGTAAAAGAGTGGTTTCTATTACCGGGGAAAGAGGTTAGTACCTGGTGGTTCTCTTTGCTCTCAGAAAAAAATACATTGAAAACAGATGTTTTTTTCCGTCTGGCTCAACTCCAGGCCCTGGATAAGATTATTTCTTCACATTCATTCGGCTTGTGCATCTGCTCTATTTCTGAACAATCGTTCTCATCATCTGTCGAGATGCTTTGTAAAAGACATTCTATTGATATGTTACACATAATATCTTCTCTTGAAAGGGGAAAAACCTTTAGAGGGGAGATAAAGTCATATCTCAACAGAAAGAATTCCTTTTGTTTTATTCTGAACGCATTGATTCATCTTGCTATTCATATTTTGAGAGCTATTAGGGCAAAATTGGTGATGGGTTCAATAGAAAATAGGATAGAAATATCTAATAAATCAATTTTATTTGTAAGTTACTTCCCTGCAGTAGATAAAGAAGCAGCCAAGAAAGGTATATTAAAAAATAAATACGCTATTCCCCTTCAGGAAAAGTTTTTTCACAAGGGAAAGAGTATCATCTGGATATGGATGTATACCTTTTTAGATGGACATAGCTATGGAGATGCACTGTTAATTGCCAAGAAGTTTACAAAAAGCGGAGAAGCGAATTTTTTTCTTGATGAATTTATGTCATTTAAGATTCTATTTAGAGTACTATTTCTTTGGTTTCACCAAATTCGAGTCTTTTTTGCACTAAGAAAGCTAATACCAGAGAGGGTTTTGTATAAAGATTTGTCCATTCCTGAAGCAGTAGTGTTAATCAAAAGTTTGATGGCAGAATCCTTTGTAGGACGGATAGGCTTAGAAAGTATTCTTTACTTTGAGCTGTATAAGAAAGTTTTTTCTTATTTCCCCAATGTTCCTCATTGTATCTATTACATGGAGATGCATGCATGGGAGAAGGCACTAAATGCCGCTGCTAAGCTGAAAAGTAGAAAAACTAAAACCATTGGGTTTCAGCATACTTCTATATCTAAAAATTACTTTCACTATTTTCATCATTCTAATGAAATAGAAAAAACACAAAAATCTATAGATTTGCCTTTACCCGATATTTTGGCTTGTAATGGAGGTATACCCTATCAAATGATGGCGGAGAGCAATTACCCGAACTTGAAAAAAGTAGAAGCAATCAGGCAATTGTATTTGAACGATACTCTATCAAACACTAATTATATTGAGAAGACGATTCCTGTCTTATTGATTATAGGTTCTATAGACCGCGATGAAACAATTGCTTTGATTTCATTGGTTAACAGTGCTTTCTCCAAAAAACAATCTTTTAGAGTATGGCTAAAGGGACACCCCTCCATGCCTATGGAGGGAATTCTAAAATTATTGAATATTGACAGAGAAGAATGCGAATATGAAATTAAACACGACACAATTGACAAACTTTTAAGAGATGCCACAGGGGTTATAGTTGGAACCTCAACAGTTGCCATAGAAGCGCTTGCTTTTGGCTGCAGAGTCATATTACCAATTTTTAATGATCGAATGTTTATGAATCCCTTGAAAGGATTTGAGAAATATTATATAGGAATTTCCAATCCGGCGGAATTAGAAACCGCTATTAGGGAAATTATGAGAAAAAATATTTCAAAAGAGCTCTATTTTAGAAATGTAGAATTTGTCAAAAAATATTGGTGTCTGGATACATCTCTAAAGCGTTGGGAAAATATCTTGAACAAAAATTAATATTTCTTGATAAGCTATCTGGTGGTTAAAGGAAAGGCTACATACAATCAATTATTTAGGAGGAAGTTAAATTGCAAACAAAGCGAATTCTTATCACTGGTGGGGCAGGATTTATAGGGAGCCACTTGTGTGAAAAATTGCTTAATGGAGGAAACGAGATTATTTGTATAGATAATTTTTTCACTGGGACAAAGAATAATATTGTTCATCTTATGGACAATCCTTATTTTGAAGTTCTAAGACATGATATAACATCTCCTTTATATGTAGAGGTTGATGAGATATATAACCTCGCCTGCCCCGCCTCACCGATTTATTATCAGTTTGATCCTGTTCAAACCATCAAGACCGCAGTTCATGGTGCAATAAATATGCTTGGCCTTGCTAAGAGACTTAAAATAAAAATTCTTCAAACATCTACATCAGAGATCTATGGCAATCCTACTGTTCATCCTCAGCCTGAAAGTTATTGGGGGAATGTAAATCCAATTGGATTAAGATCTTGCTATGATGAAGGAAAACGGTGTGCAGAAACTTTATTCTTTGACTATCACCGCCAACATAAACTAAAGATAAAAGTTGCAAGGATATTTAATACATATGGTCCGAAAATGCATCCCGATGATGGTCGGGTTATAAGTAACTTCATTATCCAAGCATTAAAGGGAGAGGAAGTAACCATTTTTGGTGAGGGGAGTCAGACAAGGAGTTTCTGCTATGTAGATGATATGATTGATGGATTGATAAAGCTTATGAATACTTCCGATGATTTCACGGGCCCTATTAATCTTGGTAATTCTTCTGAGATCAGCATTTTTGAACTAGCTGAAAAAATCCTTAAAATGACACAGTCAAAATCAAAAATAGTGTTTAAACCACTGCCAGAAGATGACCCTACTCGCAGGTGTCCAGATATTACATTGGCAAAGAAAAAACTAAATTGGCAACCAAAAATAACTTTACAAAAAGGGTTAGAAAAGACAATCAAATATTTTAAGAAAAGACTTGGTTCTGGGTAATGAATAAAAATGAACGGGGAGATTATCAATGAAAGCAGTTGATACTGCACAACCCCTAATATCTATAATTACACCCACACATAATTCTGCAAAATTCATTGGTGAAACAATAGAATCTGTAATCAACCAAACTTATCGGAACTGGGAAATGCTAATTGTTGATGATGATTCAACAGATAACACAGTAGAAATATTCAAAAGCTATGAAGAAAAGGATTCAAGAATAAAAGGTTTTGAGCTTGGTTATCACAGTGGAAGGCCAGCTGTACCACGTAACTATGGAATTAGGAATTCCCGAGGGAAATATGTTGCCTTTTTAGATTCTGATGATATGTGGCATCATTGCAAACTTGAAAAACAACTCCCGTATTTCTCTGATAAGGAGATTGTGGGTGTGAGTACGGATGCAATTGGAATTACTGACACTCCTTTTTCTTACCAAGGACATCGTGGTAGATCTAAAAAAGGTTACGTTGATTATAATTATTATTCCATCTTGAATGGCAATCCAATATCAACGTCCTCGGTGATCGTCCGCAAAGATGTTCTTTCAATTGTTGGTGGATTTGATGAAAATCCTGATTTTCGGTTTATCGAGGACTGGGAGCTTTGGTTAAGGATGGCCCGGTTAGGTAAGTTTCGTATTCTGGGAGAACGGCTCTTATCCTACCGCGTTTTTTCAGACACAACTCGTGACAGAGTTAATGTAGCAAAAAGGAAACTGAGGATACTGAAGAAACAACTCGATCTCGGATATATAAAACAAAAGGATATTAGAGAATTTGAAGCTATGGTTGGCCTTTCTGTGGCAGGTACATTACTTCATTCAGGTGATTCGACATGCCGAGGGTATTATCTGGCTGCATTTAAAGATTCAACCATTTTTAGAAGAAGGCTTAAGGCTTGCATGGGTTATTTGTTATCTTTACAGCCGCGAGTGTTTCAAAAAATGAGTCTCTTAGCCTTTTACGGTATCCATAGAATTTTAGACTATGGGGGAGACCTGATTTGGAGAATTGAGACACAAGATACTAATGAATTTAGACAATAAGAAGGTTCTGGTTACGGGAGCGGGTGGTTTCATTGGCAGTCATCTGGTTGAGCGCCTTGTCCAGATGGGAGTCCAAACTAAGGCTTTTGTTCACTATAATTCTTTCAATTCCTGGGGTTGGATCGATACATTTGATAAAGATATTCGGAATAACCTGGAAGTGTTGTCTGGTGACATTAGAGATCCCTACGGAGTAAGATCCGCCGTAAAAGGATGTGACGCGGTATTTCATTTGGCAGCACTTATTGGTATCCCTTTTTCCTATCGCTCTCCCGATTCATATGTGGATACTAACGTGCGGGGAACGCTGAATGTTGTTCAAGCTGCCCGGGACTTAGGAGTTGGTAAAGTAGTTCATATTTTCACCAGTGAGGTGTACGGAACCGGCATTTATTTTCCGATGAACGAAAAGCATCCTCTTCGAGGACAATCTCCCTATTCAGCCAGTAAAATTGGGGCTGACCAGATTGCCCTGAGTTTTTTCTTATCTTTTGGGACACCAGTATCTATTGCCAGGTCTTTTAATACCTATGGGCCTCGGCAGTCAGCCCGAGCCATAATACCAACCATTATAACCCAGGTTTTGTTGGGCAAAAAGAAGGTAAGGTTGGGTTCACTTCATCCCACTCGAGATCTTAACTACGTAGAAGATACGGTCAATGGCCTGATAAGGATTGCCGAAAGTGAGCGAACGATAGGAGAAGTGGTGAATATTGCCAGCAATTTTGAAATTTCCATAGGCAATTTAGTGGAAAAGATAGCTGCCATCATGGATGTGGAAATAGAAGTTGAAGTTGAGAATTAACGTATTCGGCCAAAAAAAGTGAAGTAAAGAGTCTATGGGCAGACGACTCAAAAGCTTTGGAATTAACTAATTGGAAACCAATGTATACTCTGGATGACGGACTTAAGGAAACCATAAAGTGGTTTGCCAGTCCCAAGGATTTGGTTTTTTATAGAGGTAAAGTGCATATTTACAATATCTAATTTGAACAGGAAATTAAGTTGTACAGACTGTAATATTGGCTGGTGGGAAAGGGAGGCGATTGAAGCCGTTTACAGCGGCGTTACCAAAGCCTCTTATACCCTTGGGTGAAATTCCCATTTTGGAGGTAATAGTAAAACAGCTCAAGCGAGACGGGTTTTATGATTTAATTATTGCGGTAAACCATTTAAAAGAACTGCTTATGGCTTTCTTGGGAAATGGGGAGAGATGGGATTTTGACATATCCTATTCTATAGAAGATAGACCCCTGGGCACGGCTGATCCTTTGACATTGGTTGATTCACTGGAAGAGAATTTTCTGGTTATAAACGGGGATACCTTAACCACAATCAACTATAAGAAACTGTTCCAATTCCACCTCCAGAATGATGTCTGTGCAACTATTTCCACCTTCAAGAGGGATGTTGAAATTGATTTTGGTATTGTTAAAACTGATGATCAAGTATTCTTGAGGGGATATATTGAAAAACCAACCTATTCGTTTGAAGTGAGCATGGGAGTAAATGTTTTCAATCGAAGGATTTTAGACTATTTAGTCAAGAATAAATATATGGATATGCCTGAGATGGTTTTGAAGCTTAAAGATAATGGGGAAAGAGTGCAAAGGTATCTATTTGATGGCTACTGGTTAGACATAGGGCGTATTGATGATTATGAAGCAGCAAATTTGATTTTTGAGGAGAAGAAAAACGAATTTCTAAGAGGTTGTTCTTGAAAAACGTACTATTATTAGGGTGCAATGGTTTCATTGGAAGCCATCTTACCAATTATCTAAAAAAAAGAGATATTACCGTAGTGGGCGCAGATTCCGAGAAGCGTGGAAACGAAGACACTATCTATGTCGATATTACTTCCTTTGAAAGTATCTTCTCCCTAATCAACCAAATACGGCCTGAAATCATTATAAATACAACCGGTATTTTCAGAACTTACTCCTCACCACGAGTATATTACGATGTCCACTGTCTTGGGTCGGTGAATCTCTTTGAATCCGTTTTGAGAATTGATGGTTATAAACCTAAAATATTTGTCATTGGAAGTGCCGCCGAGTACGGGTTGGTGGAATCATCAGCCTTGCCGGTTAAGGAATCCCATCCGCTGTGGCCTTTGGAACACTACGGGATAAGCAAGGTGGCTCAAAGCTATAATGCTCTCAGTTATTCTCGGGCCGGGCTTACCATTTGTGTTGGCCGACCGTTTAATGTAATAGGTCCAGGCCTTTCTGATTCTCTAGCTCTTAGTTCTTTTGCCAAGCAGATTGCAGAAATCGCCCTGGGGAGAAGGGAGCCCGATATTTCAGTTGGCAACCTGGAGTCAAAAAGAGATTTTGTAGATATTTCTGATTTAGTAGAGGCAATATGGAGGATTATTAGCCAAGGGCACAGAGGTAAAGTCTATAATATTTGCAGTGAGCGCTGTTATTCTATGGGGGATTTATTAGAAAAGATGATCTCTTTATCAGGAACGGAAGTTAAGATTAGTATTGACCCTTCCCGGGTTAAGACCAATGACGTTCCAGTTATTTACGGGGATTATGCGGAAATCGAAAGGGATACAGGCTGGCGTCCCTCTACACCCATAGAAGAGTCAATTAAATCAATGCTTGATTATTGGAAGAGAGTGATGGTGTAGGGTAGAGTGACTTATGAAAATTGAACGAGCGAAGGATTATAGCAATAACAACAGGCTCTTAAAGATCTGCTATTTAGCTGATCTTCCCAGTATTCACACTCAGAATTGCCTGCGGTTTTTTTCTGATAGGGGACATAAGATTTCCGTGATTACTTTTCGAGATGGGCCCTTTAGGAAAGGAAAGGTTTACTACATGAAGTCGGTCATTCCGCGGAGAATCAGATATCTTTTGAAAGTAGGTCAAATGCGGAGGCTGATAGCTGGGGAGAAGCCTGATGTTCTCCTGGCCCAGTTTTTGACAAGTTATGGTTTTTTAGGTGCTCTTACCGGATTCAAGCCTTTCGTTGTCTGGACTCAAGGGTCAGACGTTCTTTTATCTCCGCAAAGGTTACCTATCTTGAAGCAATTTGCCAAATTTGCCCTCAAGAAAGCCGATATGGTTATTTCCCCTGCTTCTCACGTTACCGAAAGGCTTGTCGATCTGGGGTGTAAAAAAGAAAACATAATTACCTTACAGTACGGTGTGGATACAAAGGTCTTCTTTCCTGCCAGGGAGTCAGGTAACAAAAGGAATTTTTCGGTAATAAGTACTAGAACTTTGAAGCGGATCTACAATGTTGACTTGTTAGTAAGAGGTATTCCTTATGTCATAGAGCGATTACCTAACACTGATTTTGTCATTATTGGAGAAGGCTCACGGAGGAAATCCCTCCAGAAATTAGCTTTTTCGCTGAAAGTGGCGAAATATGTTTCCTTTTTGGGGCGAGTTTCTCAGCGAGAAATTGCTTCTCGTTTGAGGAATTCGGATGTTTATGTCTCAACCTCTCTTTCAGATGGAGCCTCACTTTCTCTTCTGGAAGCTATAGCCTGTGGTGTCTTTCCGGTAGTTACCGATATTCCCGCCAATAAGGAGTGGATTAGGTCAGGTGAGAATGGATTTTTGGTCCCTGTGGACAATCCAAAGGTACTGGGAGATTGTATTGTCCAGGCTTTGCAAGATGATAAATTGAGAGATACTGCCCGAGCTAAGAATCTATCCATTATTCATGAACGAGGTCGATCCAGGAACAATTTATTAAAGATTGAGAAAAAAATAGTGGAGTTGGTTTCGCGGTATAAAAACAGGTAAAAAAAGTTCTCTTCAGTTTGCCAGGCGTTGTATTATTATGTTACCAGGATGAGTGAGAGATTTAATCAGTTTTTCAGCGAGGGAAATATGTCCATAAAGGTGGCGGTGATAGGGGCGGGTTATTGGGGGCCTAATCTGATTAGGAATTTCAATCAGATTGAAGGATCTCTCGTTGAGGCCATTTGTGACAAGGATGAGGGGCGACTGCAGCGTGTTGGTCGACAGTATCGGGGAGTTCATCTGACCACGGATTACTAGGGCGTCAGGCTACAAGGTGGCAAGCAATGAAAATTGAATATGTTAGCGTGCTTATTCCAATGCGTAACGAGAAGTATTTCATTGCGCGCTGTCTCGATTCTATTGCCGCTCAGGAATACCCAAAGGATAGATTTGAAGTCCTAGTTGTGGACGGAATGAGTACTGACGGGTCAAGGCAAATACTACAGGGGTATGCTCAGCGCTATCCTTTTGTTCGATTACTTGACAACCCCAGGGGTGTGGTTCCTGCGGCTCTAAACATTGGTATCCCCGAGGCGAAGGGTGAGATAATCATTCGTATGGATGCTCATGCCACCTACACTTCTGATTATGTTCGCCAGTGTGCGGAATTGCTCCAGACAACAGGGGCGGCAAATGTGGGGGGGGTGCAACAGGCGGTGGGGACAAATTATGTGTCAAAGACTATTGCATTAGCTACTACCACCCCCTTCGGGATAGGCAATGCTTATTATCGTTATGGGAAGAAGGAACGATGGGTAGAAACCGTGTATCTCGGGGCCTGGTGGAAATCCACCCTGGAGGAGTTGGGTGGTTTTGATGAGGAATGGGTGGTCAATCAAGATTATGAACTTAACTATCGTTTGCGAAAGGCTGGGGGGAAAATTTTGCTTTCTCCTAAGATTCGGTGCCAATACTTTGTGCGGGACTCACTTTCTAAGCTGGCCCGGCAGTACTTTCGCTACGGATTATGGAAGGTTAAGACTCTGGTGGTGCATCCTGATTCGCTAGTTATGAGACAACTTGTGCCTCCCGTTTTTGTTTTAGCTTTTTTTGCGTCACTTGGCTTGCTCCCCGTGGTGGGTTTTTGGGGATTTGTGATACCGGGTCTTTATGTTGCGGCTAATTTGGGAGCCTCGGCGGTGGTTGCCTTACGCAGAGAGCTTAAGTATTTTCCTCTCTTACCGGTAATATTCGCTATTCTTCATTTTTCCTGGGGGGTAGGTTTCTTTTGTGGTTTATTTAGATTTGGTATTCCCGGGCTCACACCAAAACATGTTATTGCTGCATTTAGAAGACAAAACTAAATTGCTTTGACGCAAACAGTTATATCCTGCCAGGTTGAGGAAGTCCCCAGTCCTGAGTGGACAGGGGCCTTCTTTGCGGGTCAGAATGGGAAAGTGGGTGTTGTGGTGTGTCCCAGGGATTCGAATGCCTGGCAAAGGCTATAAATCTCCTGGAAAATCCTATCATAGAGAAGAAATACCGGAAGTAGGTCAGGCAATAGTTAGGGAAAGAGTTTGTCCGGGGATGGTTGTGGTAAAAAGACTTCATGATGTTTATCGGGATCGGGGGGAATTAGCTTTTATGGTAACAAAATATCCAAACCCACTCATCTTTTTTACTTGACTATTAACTGTTAAATATTAAAATCAAAATACTCCTTAAAGATCGAACAAAGGGTAAGGAAATGCAAGTAAAAGTTAAACATCCCTATATCATTTCCCAGAAAGATTTTTATGGTGGTAGGCCTATTATTGAAGGGACAAAGTTCCCTGTTCGTTCAGCAGTAGTGTACATTTTGAAACAGGGAATGAGTCCAGAAGAGGTGGTAAGAGAATTTCCCCATTTAACCTTAGCTCAAATTTATGATGCCCTATCTTTTTATTATGATCATCAGGAAGAAATTGAAAAAGATCTTGCTTTAAATACAGAAACAAATTGGGAAAATAAGACTCGACTGGAAACATGGCGAAAATAGTAGAGATTCCGGAGCAAACTTGCCACCCATTCCGGGGCAAAGTTTACCACTTTTTTAGAAAACGACGGAATGACTGGCAGTTACCATCCCAACCATTCATATTTCCTCAAAAAAAGGCTAAGGACTCCCTTGTTATAAATAAAAAAGAGGGGGTATCATTAAATGGCCAACCGGAGAATTAGTATGAGGAAGTTGATTTATAAGGATATTTTGGTATTATTTTGTCGTACAAATATAAAAGAGGTAAAATTTATGAGTAAAAGACGTGTAGCTATGACTGTTTCTCTTCCTCCGGAGATGGCAAAAGAATACGAAAGCCTTGCAAAAAGAGATGCTAAAAATAAAAGTGAGCTTTTTCGAGAGATGTTTCAACTTTACAAAAGACAAACCTTAGAAAAAGAGTTCTTTGAACTGCAACGATACGGAGTAGCTTTGGCCCAGAAAAAAAGGGTTTTTACAGAAGAAGATGTTGAAAGAACAGTTTTTGAAGGACGTTAATCTTGAGTGTGCCGAAAAAGTTAGAGCCAATTTAATAGTTACCGGTGATAAACATCTGCTTAAGCTTAGAAGCTATAAAAGTATTAAAATTGTGAAACTGGTAGATTTTCTTTATCTTGTTGAAAAAGAAAATCAAAAGTAAGGGAAAATCAAGTATGTGTGCAACTTGAGCCAATGGTAAGTAGAAAACCAGTGGTTAGCACCAATCTTTAAATAGGTGTTTCTTTTGCAGGTCAGGATGGGAAAACGGGAAATGCAGTTCCTTCCAGGGGTTCAGATACTCTGATTGAAGCTATAAATATCCTTCTTAAAAAACCCTACCTTGAAAAAAATAAATGAGAAATTAACTAATGAAGAGATAAGAATAAATGTTGGCCTTTGCTTGACAAAATATTCAATAATTTGTAAGCTATTCTATAATAAATATTAAATAGGGAGTTTTAATTGACCTTTATCAAAAGAAAAATTTTGTCTCACATTAGCAGTTTTTTAGATTATAAGGAAGCTATAGTTATCTATGGCGCCAGACAGGTAGGAAAAACAACGATAATGAAAATGCTCATTAAACAGCTCAAAGATAGTAACATTCCCGATGTAGCTATATTCTATTTTGATTTAGAAGACCTTGAGATGCTGGAATTATGCAATCAAGGTGTTGATTTTTTAATTAGATATATAGAGGCGAGAACTTCATATAAAGGAAAAATTTATGCCTTTATTGATGAAATACAATACCTTGATAATGCCTCAAATTTCATAAAACTTATGGTTGATAACCATTCAGATCGATTTAAGCTAATTGTATCAGGCTCTTCCGTGCTTGGCGTCAAATCAAAGATTAAACAATCGTTGGTAGGAAGAATCGTTACTTTTGAGGTTTTTGGATTGGATTTTGAGGAACTTCTGTGGTTTAAAAAGAAGACATTTAATCTAAATAAGGTTACGGATGAAAAAACACAAAAAGAGTTAAAACAGCTATTTGAGGAATTTATAATTTTTGGCACTTACCCAAGAGTTGCATTGATTTCTCAAGTAGATGATAGAAGATATTACCTAAAAGAGCTTATTCAGACATATATCAAAAAAGATATTAGAGACATTGGCAAAATAAGGAATATCATGAAGTTCAATAATTTTTTGAGAATTTTGGCCGACCAGACCGGGAACTTACTCAATATTGATGAACTTGCATCAAGTGTAGGAATAGCAAGGGAGACCATTTATGATTATCTTACTTTATTAGAGGGCACATATATTGCCAGAAGATTAGCCCCTTTTTTTAGAAATTTAAGAAGTGAACTTACAAAAATGCCCAAGATATACTTTGAAGATAGCGGAATTTTAAATTATCTAAAATATAATGATATCGTAGAAAAAGTGAGTGGAGAACTCTTTGAAAATAGCATATATGCCGAGCTAAGAAAGACTGTTGGCTTGGAGGCATTGAGATACTGGAGAACTCAGTCAAAACAAGAGATAGATTTTATCGTAGAGCACAAAAAACAACTTTTTTGCCTGGAGGTGAAAAAAATCTATTCCGGGCAGAAAACCACAGGCTTAGAGTATTTTTCTCAAAAATATCCAAATTCTAAAAGTCTGGTAATTACATTGGAAAAAAGAAGAAAAACAAAAGGAAATATATCGGTGCTCTATCCTTGGGAAATCTATAATAAGTTGAAAATATCATAAGGGAAATTATGGCCAACCATGGGGTCAGGTCTCAACATTTGACATTAGGTAAAACTATGATGCTCTGCCTTCAGTATGACAAGGTCTTGCGGGAAAATAGTTTTCCTGGTAACGATCTCCAGACAACTTGCCCAAGACCTTGACAGAGAGTAAAAACTGAATATACTTATTTGCAGAAATACAGTAAAACAGAAAACCAATATGAGGAGGTTTTCGAGATGAGGAAAAAAGCAATTGTGTCAGAACGTGGAACCATAACTATACCTGCAAATATCAGAAAAATGGCTAATCTTTGTCCGGGAGATATAGTCGAATTTGAAACAATTGAAAATGGGATCATCATAAGGCAATTGATTGTTGAGCCTTCTGGGAAAAGTTTTATGAGTGATAGTGAATGGGAGGAATTTGACAAAATGGTAAAAAAGCAACTTGAAAAGAAGGAGTATACCAGCTATGCAGATCTCGAAGAGGCAAAAGAACATTCCCGAAGACTAAAAGAATAAAATATGCAAATAAATTATCTAAGCTTATATGATAGATCATTTAAGAGACTGATTCCTCCCCAGCAAGAAAACTGTATTAAAGCCATAGATGCCCTAATTGAATTTATTAAGAGGGGTAAAAAACCTCAAAAATTAGGCTTAAGGAAAGTTAGGACAAGTTATTGGGAGATAAGATTGGATGTCAAAAATAGAATAATCTTTGAGTTTAAAGGTGATATCATAAACATTGCTTTTGTAGGTGATCATACTGGAGTTAAAAGATTCTTGAGAGGCATAAGCTAAAAATAAGCTCTCTGTAGATTCCGGAGCAAACTTGCCACCCATTCCGGGGCAAAGTTTACCACTTTTTTGGAAAACGTCGCAATGACTGGCAATTACCATCCCAACCATTCATATTTCCTCATGGTGGCAGGAAGTACTGGGATGAGATTACCGGAAAATCTGGATATAAAGCTTGTTATGTCAAAGAAGTCAATGAAAAAGAAGAAATAATGAAGTTTTATTGGGGGATATACGATAACAATGGTAATTCAATTGAAATTCCCAAAAGGTTTCCTGTAGATTTAAGGTACCAGCCCATTAGGAGGAAGAAGTGAAAGTTACTAAGAAAGAGATAACGGATAAAATATTAGCTTATCTTAATCGCTCTATTACTCTTGGGCAAATGGTTGACTGGGCTGAGAAGATGATCTGTGAAGCTGAATACGACCAGAAGGACTTTGAATTGATAAAAGAGATTTTAAGTCATTTAGGAGTTGCTGACGTCAAAGAATTTGGTCTGTCTTGGGATGAGTGCTCTGATTATCTCTCTCGCTCAGAATATCGAGTTAAAGTTAGCGTTTATTAAAGGGTCAAGGCTAAGAGGGTGGATTAGCTACAGTGTTCGGGTTCAAGGTCAAGAATTAGAGCAATTGACTTTTTCATAAGGTGAATTTTATTGGTTGAGATGTCCCCAATCTTTTCCATAAATCTTTTATGGCTAATGGCCCTGATCTGGAAACAGTCCACTACTGATTTTTTCTCAAGTTTGTTAGTGGAATTAGGTTCTAAACAAATAAAAAAGGGGTTTTTCTCCCAATGCTGGCTCCAGGCAGTTACGGGTACAACAATAGCAAGTTTGAGATACCTGTGATGACCAGCGTTTAAGATAATGACTGGGCGTTTTTTCTTGATTTCATCACCAATAGTTGGATCAAGATTTACCCAGTAGATTTCACCGCTTTTCAAAGTCTTCCCCTTCTATGGATTCAAAAAGGTTTTCATAGGATGTTTTGCCGATCATCTCCATGGCTTTCATCCTTTTTAGTTCCCGAAGCTTTTTGCGGTCCTCCTTTGCTTTAGCCGTGACAGCCTCACGAATATACTCACTCAGGCTTTTGTAGTGCAGGTCCTTATACACTTTCTTGATAAATTCATAATCCTCTTGGTTAATTTGAAACTTGGTTTGAATCATCATATTACTCCTGGCATTTTTAAAATATCATACTATAATATGGTCCTAATGTCAAGGACAGGATTTGGGGACACTTTATGGGCCAAAGCAGAAGAAAAGGGGACGGTTTTATTTTTACTGTCTTTTTGTCTTAAGGAAATCGTAACGGGTAAGATTTCCTTAAGAATATGGGACTCCACAATATCAGGGAAAGCGCACTCTTTTTGGGATTGCCACACTCGCCTTCGGCAGACTCGCAATGACAAAAAAGGGGTAATTTTAGGAAAACTAAACTATTACAGGAAATTTAAGATGTACTGGCAGTAATCTGCATATTGTTTTATGGCCTCATTGATTGTTCCGAAGACAACTTCCCGATCAATTTTGTTATATTCGTGGACAATTGCATTTCGAAAACCGGCACTCTTAGAGATTTTCTGAGCAAACTCTTGAGGCAAAACTTTTAATTCGGCTAATTTCAAGAAAGTCTCCTGGTAATTTCGAGGAGCGGTTGTTTCCGGCTTGGCTATCTCAGCTATGAGATGTTCATTTATATCGATGCCCCGACCAATAATTTTCATCAAGATATGCTCCAGAGCATTCCACTTCAACCAATCTTTTGATAATTCATCAAAGCTAGTGTCCCTAAAGTTATCTAATTTGATAAGATCTTCTCTAATGAGGTTAATTTTTCGTTGAACAAATTCTCGGTCAAGCATGGGATTTTCTTAAATAGGAAATGGTCTTCTGGGACATTATCTTCTCCAAACACAATAAGTCTTTAGAATCCATATAAGCTCGAAAAGCATAGGCTTTGAAATTGTGGTATTCAAGAGGCTTTCCGTAGATGAGAATACTATCTTGCATAACCTGATAGCGAAAGAAGGCATCAACCCGATGAAGAGATTTAACATCTACTTCAATATCTGCAAAAATCCGGCTAAACTCAGAGAAAAGCTCCAAAACAATTTCAAAGTTTAATTCTTCTTCTCCTAAAACGGCAATATCAAGATCACTTTTGGGGTGATTTTTGTCTTTGGCGAATGATCCATAAATAACAGTCAATTTTAGATTGTACTTTTTAGCGATTTTATTTATTTGGTCTTGTTGCTTTCTGGTAATTCTTATCAATTAGGGACTTCCTTCCAATTGTTTGTTAGTTTACCCTAATAAGT
This sequence comes from Candidatus Aerophobus profundus SCGC AAA252-L23, assembly GCA_000402295.1. Classification (GTDB taxonomy): domain Bacteria; phylum Aerophobota; class Aerophobia; order Aerophobales; family Aerophobaceae; genus Aerophobus; species Aerophobus profundus. Next base: position 3,334 of record AQRW01000176.1, on the reverse strand, counting down.
ATTTTAGTCAAAACTAGGAGGTAAGCTTTACTAAAAAGTAAGGTCCATGAAGCTTTGGGTGTTCCAAGTGAAGAGCTTTGCCAGTTTAGCAAATCTGGGATGAAGTGGCTTGGTCAAGGAGGAAATTAATGGGTAGAACAACAGTAGTTATTGATGATAAACTAATGGATGAGGCTATAAAGGTCGTAGGAGCTAAGACAAAAAGAGAGGTCATAGAGAAAGGACTCAGGGAATTAATTAAGATGAAGAATAGGGAAGCACTTAGAGAAGAGTTAGGAACATATGAATTGGACCTTAGTTTAAATGAACTAAAGAGATTGCGAAATAAAGAATGTGAATGCCGATGAGCACTTTAATTTAATGGCCAAGAATTTTGACTTATCCGTGGAGAGTCTTGTTGAGACAATCAGAGAAATAAGAAAGGGGTAGGGCAGGTATTAAATGCACACGAAAGAGTAGAATTACTATGTACTTGACAGACACCTATATTTGTCATATTTTGTGCTCTGGGGAGGTGTATAATGAGATCAACGATTGATATTGATGAGAAGCTACTGGACGAAGCCAAAGTACTCACTAAAGCTAAGACCAAAAAAGAAGTGGTAAATCTCTCCTTGAAAGAGCTTATCAGAAAGAAGAAAAGAGAACGTCTGGCCAGTCTTTTTGGAAGTTTGGTGTTGGATCTTGGATTAGAAGATGTAGAAAAATTAAGAAAAGATGAATTTTGAAAAATGTTTGATTGACACTATTATTTGGGTTCTTTATTTTCGGGGAGAAAAAGATGTAGAAGATAAAGTCCGGTCAATTATTCTGGAAGACAGAGCAGCTACTACTGAAATTATTGTTCTGGAGATTCTCCGCGGAGCAAGATCACAGAAAGAATATGACCAACTAAAAGGTGATCTTAAAGCTCTTCATTTACTCCGATTAAACCAAGCTATCTGGGAAAGAAGCTACCATATGGGATTCAAATTAAGAAAGGCGGGGATTAATGTTCCCCTGACAGATATATTGATCGCGGTCATAGCTAGTTATTACCAATGTTCTCTGATTCACCGGGATAAACATTTCCCCCTTATGACCAAACTGGTAGCTCTAAGGCAGGAAAGAGTGTAAGATCTGGAAAATTTGGGTTAGGTAATGGACTAGTAGTTGGTTTCCAAAATAACCTGATATTCCTCCACTGTCATTGCGAGGAGCATAGCGACGTGGCAATCCCCAAGAGAATATGCTTTCCATGAGATTGCTTCGCTTCGCTCGCAATGACAAATCGTTGTAAGGTTATTTTGGAAACGCTCTCCTATGAGCCTGGTGAAAAACCCCCTACGGTCTCCTGACATCTTAGGTTAATTTTGTTCTTTCTCAAGAGCTTCTCAATTAGACATAAATCCTTATCTGTGGTATAATAGAGTTATTCTCATAAGAAGAAAAATACCACCATTCAAGGATAAAAAATGTTAGGTAAAGAAGAAAAACAAACCTCCTTTTTTGACACTGGTTTTGCCTGTGCTCATCTGATTAAGAAGAATAGCTTTTATGCCAAGATGCGAGAGCATGCTGACTCCATCATTTCCGATAATGACTTTGCTGACATCTACTGTCTTAATAATGGCCGGCCTTCTGTTCCTCCCGCCAGATTAGCCAAAGTCCTTATCCTTCAGCACTATGAGGGTTTGTCTGATAGAGAGGTTCTTCAGATGCTGCGTCTCAACATTGCTTGGAAGTACGCCCTCAATGTTCCCGTAGGCTACGAAGGTTTTGACCGTAGTCTCCTGACATATTTTCGAGCCCGGCTTTTAACCAACCATAAAGAGAAAATGCTCTTTCGGAAAACCTTAGAGCTGGCCAAGGAAGCCGGCCTTCTCAAGGGTAAAATAGATCAAGTGATAGACTCCACTCCCATGTTGGGAGCAGGAGCAGTAAAAGATACCTATGAGCTGATTAGAGATGGTATTAAAAAGACTCTTCTCCTTTTAGATAAAAAGAGAAGATCCAGGATGAGTCTTTCCTTAGATGCTTATGGCCAAAAAGACCCTAAACCCAAGATTAACTGGGATGACAAGAAAGAACGTCAAGAGATTCTGTCTCTATTGGTCTCTGATGCCCGCAAAGTACTATCACAGGTAGATATTTCTCCAGAGGATGAAGATACTGACACCGAAATGAAAAACACTGCTCGCCTTTTAGCCAAGATTCTTTCCCAGGACATCGAAGAGGACAAGAATAAGAAACCCAAGATAAAAAGAGGAGTAGCTAAAGATAGGATTATCTCTACCACTGACCCGGAAATGCGTCATGGCAGAAAATCATCAGCCGGTAAGTTCAATNGCTACAAGACCCATATTACCAAAGATGTAGCCTCTGATGTTATTACCAACGTTGATGTATCTCCTGGAAACTGCCCTGATGGAAAGATGGCTGAGCCTCTGATTGAAGAAGCAGAAGAGGAATTTGATATCAAGACCAAGTCCTTATGTGGAGATGGAGCNTACAGTTCAGGCAAGATAAAAGAGAAGATGGACNATAAGAGAATCGAGCTCATCAGTAAAGTACCNCAACCAAAGAATAGGGGAAGAATAAGTAAAGAGGAATTTACCATAGATGTGCAGGAAAACAAGGTAGTGTGTCCCGAAGGAAAAGTAGCGGAGAAGTGCCGCCAGAGCAAAGATTCCAAAACCTTCGTTTTCTCTAAAGAAACCTGNGAGAAGTGTAGTAGAAAAGATGAGTGTACCAAAGCTAAGGGGACTGGAAGAACAGTAAGTGTAGGTCCTCATGAAGAGTATTTACAAAAAGCAAGAAAGATACAGAAAACCGATGAGTTCAAGAAGGTCTACAATAAGAGGCGTCCCCCGGTAGAGAGGAAGATCGCTGAGCTCATCCGCCATGGTCTTCGTAAGACCAGGTACATAGGGAAAAAAAGGTCTCGCCGTGCGTCCAGTCAAGGCTGACGTATTCAGCAGGAGTTAATCCTGCCAGGGCAAAAGTCAGCAGCCCTGTAGCTTGGATAGCAGAGTGGCGGGAAACCAAAACTCTGAAGCCTATTGACAAAACCATCTATAAGGATGGTAGCAAGTCACCAGGTTGTAGTGAAAGCGAACACAGAGGTGGCCTCGAAAATATGAAACCCCGAAGGCCGAGCTCGCGACGACAGGGCGAAGGCAGTATGGGCAGTCGAAAGCTGACTGAGGCGACTGTCCACTTCGGCGGGGTTATAGTGACGGCATGGTGAGTGAGGATACGCTAAGCAACTGGAGAAGCCCTCCTCGTCCCGTTGAGAAATCAAGGGAGATAAGGTAGACTCTATAACCAGAGAAACTGGGAAGTGAGCTGAAGA
>AQRW01000175.1 GCA_000402295.1 Candidatus Aerophobus profundus SCGC AAA252-L23 | reverse complement strand
GGACTCTTTTTATATTGGTAGATACCTTTTTTAACTATAGATAAGAATAACTCCTCTCGATGAGCCATCCTCCACTTTACTATTTCTTTAGCTTCCTTTAAGGAAATAGTATCTTTGAGAAAGCTCCTTAGGCCGGTAGTAAAGTACCAGTATTGTTTAACTTTAGAGATGAGATGCATAGGAAACTACCTCTTAGTAGAGAAGGACAAGTTTATAGTGAAAGCAATTATAGTGAAGAGATGAAGGCAAGTCAAACCGGGAGGTGACCGCCAAGAGAATGGGAGGCTAAAGCCTCCCCTACCCACAACTGTCATTGCCAGCCTGCCGAGAAAGCAGGCGTGGCAATTCCATAGAAAGTGGTAGCCGCAGGCTTTAGCCTGCGAAAACAAGCGCAACCTAAAGGTTGCGGCTACCTTTATGAAATCTAAACTATTACTCCTAGGTAGGGAGACTTTAGTCGCCCCGGGATAATTTATAATGTCCTATACCTCAAGAAAATTGACATAGCTTATAGCGACGATATAATGCTATGGTGGCTTTGTGGCAATAAAATTTGGGCTAGGCTTTTTTTAGGTTTTTTCTGTATCAGAGGGTAAGGTAAGAGGGATAATATGCCCTTCGGACCGGCAACTAAATATTTCCAACTGAGAAGAGTCGTTCACGACCAATGGCTTCCTTCAGACAAACTGAGGCAAATCCAGACTGTCAGGCTGAAGAGAATAATAAAACATGCTTACCAAAACGTGCCTTATTATCACGACCTTTTTAAGTTGGCCGGGATAACTCCGGAAGACATAAAGGAACCAGAAGATCTCCTTAAAATACCCATCACCACCAAAAAAGACCTGAAAAACCAACCCCTGGAGAATCTCTTAGCCCAAAACATACCTCCAGAGAATATTATCTGCAAGAAGACCAGTGGCTCCACCGGAATGCCCCTCACTATCTGCTTTGAAAAACACCGCAAGTTAGACCAAGTTTTTCTTTGGTACCGGTTGTTCCTTTCCCAGGGAATGAAACCTCGGGGCAAAATTCTCAGAATTTTTGGTGGGGAGCCTCCAGAAGAAAAGAAAGACTTGCTCAGTCGACTGGGTCTTTTTCGAAGAAAACAAATCTCCTCTTTTCTCCCCTTGAAGGAGCAGGTCAGAATAATTCAAGAATATCAGCCCGAGGTTTTGATTGGAGAACCCTCAGCTCTCTACCTTCTAGCCAAGCACCTGGAAAAACACCGGATAAAACTGCCATACCCCAAACTGGTAGTTAGTTCCACGGAAATTCTCCATTCTTATATGCGCAAGATAATAAATAAGGCCTTCCGGACAAGAGTATTTGATGTATATGTGGCGTTGGAACTGGGAATCATCGCTTTTGAATGCCAGGAACATCAAGGATATCACTTAAATATTGACTTTTTGATTTCAGAGGTTCTCAAAAATGGGAAGACTGTAAGTGATGGTCAAACAGGATACTTTGTCGGAACCAATCTTTTTAACTTTGCTATGCCTTTCATCCGCTATAGCATAGGGGATTTATGCATCCCCACCAATAAGGTGTGTTCCTGTGGGCGGAAGCTTCCCCTCATCTCCAGTATTGAAGGAAGAGATAATGACCTACTGATAAAACCTGACGGGACGGTAATTTCCTCCGGACAAGTAGTGAATGTAGTGCATCAAGGTTGTCAAAATGTCCGAGAGTTCAAGTTAATCCAGACAGCGCCTGATTTGGTGCTACTCAAAATCGTCAAAGATCGAGGTTTTGATTCTGCTATCCTGAATAAAATCAGAGAGGAATTTACCCAATATATGGGGGGAATAAAATTAGATATAGAAGTGGTCGCGGAAATTTACCCCGATAAGTCAGGAAAACGACGGGTATTCAGCTCAAAAGTACTCCCCAAGCCTCCAGAAAAGGGGAGGTTAAAACCTCCCCCACCCTCAGTCTAATAAGGTTCATTTCATTTGTTTGGTTTATCTCGTTTATTACAATTCTTGAGAGGCGACTTTAGTCGCCCTGTCCTTACCAATAAAGGAGAGATGAAGCGGTGCCACGAAGTCTTTATTACCTTCTCAGTCTAAGAAGAAATCAGTGGAGGAGTCCGACTGAACTCAAAGAAATTCAGTCTCGCCGGCTGGCTAAGTTAATGAAATTCGTCTACGAGAAAGTTCCTTTCTGGCAGGAGCAGTTCGTATCCAACAATTTGAAACCAACAGATATTCAGGAAGTGGAAGACCTGAAAAAACTGCCCATTCTCACCAAGAAAGATATGGCTAACTCCCTCAATAAAACCGTAGCCCGAGGGGTTAATTCGAAAAAATGTAAGATTGATACCACCTCTGGATCTACGGGTCTCGTGCTCACCGTGTTTCAAAACCATCAGACATTGAACTATTCAACCGCCCTTATTGGTTATGCTCTCACGGAGTGCGGACTGAAAGCTACTGACAAACTCGTGGAATTACGAGCTTTTACCAATCCGGTCATCAAGTTCTGGTATAGACAACTGGGGCTATTTAAAAAGATAAAGATCCCCCTCCAACAACTAATGGAAGATATTATTTCTCAACTAAACACGATTAAACCAGAGGCCATTTATGCTTACCCTTCCTTCCTTCATAATTTAGCCTTATTTTCACAGGAAAAGCCAGGTTCAGTCAGATTTCGTCCTCGAATTGTCTTCTCGCACGGGGAAGTCCTGTATGATCTTATCAGGAAGGAAGTAATTTCGCTATTCGATTGTGATATCCGTAATCTTTACGGCTCGGCTGAATTTAATCGCATTGCTTTCGAGTGTGAAAAACACAACGGTCTTCATGTAATTAGCGACAGCCACATAATTGAATTCATCAATGATAAAGAGCTTCCTCTGAGCAAAGGAGAAGGTGGTAGAATTGCGGTTACCTCCCTTTATAACCGAACTATGCCTTTCATCCGTTATAACCTGGGGGATATCGGTGTACCTGACGATAGACAATGTCCCTGTGGTCGGGGTTGGCCTCTAATGAAAAATATAGTCGGCCGGGAAGATGATTGTATTATCCTGCCCAGTGGACGGATGATTTCACCTATGAATGTAAATGTCCTGGAATATCTACCCGGAATTAGAAAATATCGAATCATCCAGAAGAAATCAGATCAATTTCTGGTCCAGGTAGTTGTTGATAGTTCTTTCAGTAAAGTGACAGTTGCCGAAATAAAGCAAAAGATTATCCGAGGATGCCTGGGCGAGAAAGTCTCCGTTCAAGTGGAGGTCGTAAACGACATTCCTTCAGAGAAATCAGGCAAGATCAGAACAGTAATCTCCGAAGTTGGCCTGGACTGAAAATAATGGGTCTGCCCGGTGGACAAGAAAAGAGCACAACTATATAATTTACCTGGGAATAGGAAAAATGCTGATAACATCTGGGAAACTAACAACAAGCCTCGGGCATTTAATAAGCCGATCCTTGTCTTTGGTGATTTACTACTTACCCGTTATCCTGGCAGTAAGGACCAGTTTAACTCTCTTCCAAAAACTGAGAGTCTCCATTGGGCCAGTGCAGCTCAATCTTCCCGCTGCTTTAAGTTCTTTTATTTTTCTAACCGGGATTCTCTCTCTTTTGTTTCTCCCTGATGTCAAAAGCAAACTGTTCTCCGACAGAATCTCTCGAGCCTTTCTTGTATGGTGCCTTCTTTTGATACCGTGGGTCATCTTAACGGTTGTTAACTTCGGAACAAGAGCAATTTTCGCTACAGTAGAATGGATTAGACTTTTCTCCCTTTTAATGATTTACCTACTCATTTTTCAGTTAGTCCGACAGGGAAACTACCAGAAAATCTTAAATATTCTCTTCCTTTCTTTAATTGTCCCTTTGGGATTTAGCTTCTACCAGATTATTTTAAGAAAAGGCTACTTGATTTCAGATATTCACCGGGTATTCGGAAGTCTCCCTCACCCTAACTCTCTGGCTTTTTACCTGATCATTTTCATTGGCCTAACTTTGTGGAAAGTGCGATGGAGTAAGGTAAAAATTGCCTGGTTGATTCTCTTAGCTGGCGAGATTTTCATTCTCATCAATACTTTCAGTTTAGCCGGAGCCATTCTTTTAGCTTTTTTGCTCTTATTCCTGAGTATGAGGGCCAAGCTGAGATACAGAATCATTTTAGTTTCGGTTCTAACTGCATTTTTGGCAATTTTTCTGGGTACCCATTTCGGTCAGGTAAGAATAAGCGAAGTTCTTCAGACGATGAGAGATTTCCCCCAAATGTTTGAAACGGGAGAATCAAACAGTTCGTTGGGCTGGAGAATTCTCCATTGGTGTACTCTTCTTAGCCAGTGGAAGAAAGCTTCCTGGTTCGGATATGGTCTGAAGGCAATAACTATAGCAGGCCAGCGCTCTGCTCACAATGACTACATTGGTTTTCTGGTAGAATTGGGAATAGTAGGACTTTCTTGTTTTCTGGGATTTCTTTTTTTAGTAGGAAGAGAAATTATACGCTGTTACAGGAAGTTGCCTCGAGGGGAAATCAAGGATCTCTCCTATCTCTCTCTGGGGCTTTATGGATGCTGGCTGATCGGGTCATTCTCGGACAACCTTATGGCCACAGCGGCCTTTCAATATTACTTCTGGCCAATCCTCGCTGTGGTATCAGGAATTAGCAGCAATGACAATCGTTGAATCTATTTTCAGAAGAGGACAACTTCTGATGATGCTAACCCACGACTACATCTCAGTGATCCTGAGTACAAGTGCAAGTAGAGTATTTTCCTTCCTTACCGCTATGGTCCTGGCCAGGGCGATTAGGAGCTACCGAGTTTGCCAAATTAGTGTCCGAACAATGGGGTCCACCTCTCTTCATGGTTGGTCGGTCAGCGTGCATCGAGGTAGCTGGCATGCGAGCCCATAAGGTTTGCGTGAAGATAGCCAATTCATGAAAAGGAACGCTGTGGTTGAAATCAGGACGGTAGAGTACTCAAAGGCGAAAGGACAGTTACTGGACCTGTTCCGGGCTTCTTTTGGCCACACTATGTCGGAGGAATTCTGGAACTGGAAGTACTTACAAAATCCATTAACTGACCCTGAGGTCATCGTTGCACTCGATAATGGTAGGATAGTGGGGGCAAGGCCGTTTTTGCTTGCCGAGATGTGGCTGGGAAGTGAGAGGGTAATTGTGGCGCAACACTGTGATACTATGGTACATCCGGAGTATCAGGGTCGGGGGATATTCAAACGGATGGGCGAATTTGCCATACGCGATCTCAAAGAGAAGGGATTTGCCTTGTCATATGGTTTTCCGGGACCAATGTCACGCCCGGGATTCCTGAGACAAGGTTGGAGAACTGTGGCCCAAACCGAAACCTTGTTTCGGCCTCTTAAGTCAAAGAAGCTCATCTCATACAAGCTTGGAAACAAAATCCTCGGGGCTGGGCTGGGCTTACTCTACGATAATTTTCTGGACACCAGGATACAACCTGTTCAAATATGCGGTTCTTTTCAGGTGAAGCTGTTTGACCGGTTCGCTGCTGATGAACTAAAAGAAGTTGACTCGCTGAGAGATGCATCGGCCATAGATCTGGTGAGAAAAGAAAGGTATCTGCGGTGGCGTTTTGACAGCCATCCGGAGCACGATTATAGACATATAGTTGTGAAAAAAGATGAAAAACTGGTTGGGTACGCCGTTATTCGTGTAAATGCGCGACCTGATGGCGTGGTTGAGGGTATTATCGTCGATTACCTGGTTAGGCATGCCGATGTTGACTGCTTTCGGGTATTAATTGGGAAATGCTTGAATGAGTTAAAGGAATCGGGTTGTGACATTGTTACCGTCTGGGCATTCAGTGTGGCAAATCTAAGAGAGCAATTACTTAAACACTTTGGCTTCAAATCCTTGCTCAAATTCCCCTACAGCAGATTTGTCAACTGTGGCTATCTTGATGCACTATATATAGATGAAAAGTTAGCCGATAAGATTGACATCTACGATGCAAGGAACTGGCGAGTGACATATGCCTATCCAGATACTACCTGACCTCTCTCAACATGTCTTTGAGTGTTCTCAGGGCAGAGCAGCTATGGCCAGAGTCCAGATATTTTGGGATGCACGGGGATTCGAGCTCGATGCCACGGAAAGTATCAGTCGCTAATTCAGGTTCTATAACGAAGAGCGGCCTCATCAGGCACTGGACAACAGTACCCCTGCAGAAGTATACTTTGGCCTGCCCCCTTTCCCCACCCATCAGAGGTACTTTATTCTATTGCTATAGATCCCGTCAAGTCATTTAGCGGGATAACCCAGTGAGTTCCAGTTGGTCCTATAGCAAATGATTTGATGCGACTCAGTTGAAAAAATCAAGATAAGTTGTATCATAACAACAAATCATATTAAATGGGCCAACAAGAAATAAGTGTAGAGGTATGGAAGAAAAGGAAATCTGGATAACCATTAATTCAAAAATCCTGAGGGGATTACGTTCTTTTGTCCGTTCTCTTTTTCAGAAAAACCCTTATTGGAGTCTTTACACCCAGCCATCCTGGTTTCTTAACTTGTTAGAAAAGAAGTTCTTCCTTGAAGCAAGGTTGGAGACAGTCTCAACGAATAAACATCTACCAACCTATGTGATTTTTTCCTGTGATCTTGAGTTAGACCCACCCTGGAATACCGGCTCCTGGCATAGGCGAACCCGTCATGGGTTAGAGGAAGGGGTTAGAGTTCTGACAGATTTACTGAAACAGTACTCCATTCCTGCCACTTTCTTCACCGAAGGGATATTAGGCAAACTTGAACCCGAGCTTATCGTTAGCTTAAGAGATGAAGGGCACGAGATAGGTCTCCACGGTTATGCCCATGAAAGCTATGGGGGTCCCTACGTAGGCCTCTGTCCTGGTCCTAAGCCCAGGGTATTGCCAGTGAAAGAAAAAAGAGATTTGCTTGTTCGCGCCAGAAACCAATTGCAAGAAATCATCAATGGTCCAATATCTTCATTTAGAGCGCCTTTCTTGCATATTGATAGAGAAACCATAGCTATTCTGAACCAAATGGGGTTCTCTGCCGATTCCTCACTTCCCAATGCATTATTTGGCCGATTATCCAAACCTTATCATCCTTCAGCGAACAATCTTTCGATCAAAGCTAATCCATCGGATTCGAATCAATGCAAATTTCTGGAGATACCCATAACTGTCAATCCAATTCCTCGTTTGGTGCCTCACCGCCCCTTTGAGCAGCTCTACCCAAGAGACCTTCAAAAGGCAGTAAGAGTCTTTAAAATCCTGGCTTTATTAAGTAGAAATGAGAATATCCCAGTGGTCATTGTTTTCCTCTCTCATCCCTGGGAATTTATAGAAATAGACGTCCCCTGGAATCTGCCGGTGGGAAGGAAAAGGGTGAAACTCCTTAGCCAATTTTTTGAGTATCTGTCCTCTCTTGCTGACTTACACTTTGTAACTATGTCCCAGATGGCAAGAATCTGGGAGGAGCAATACTGTCCACTTCATGCTAAAGATTGCTCCCAAAAATCATCCTAAAATAACTTAACGACTTATACCAAAACGGGTCATTAGATACTGCCTTTAATACGTCCGACATCCCGGATTTTTTTTGGAAGAACATTTTTTGGAAGACTGACGAGATTCTATCAAGGATTGTAGAGGATCAATCACTATGGAAGCCATTGAGCGGAAGGCACGCAATATTTTGAACATTATTCCCGCCATTGTCATCATATTTCTGATCGCCCGAAGTGGCCTAGACATATTTAAGGACATAGCTGTATACGTTGGTCCGTTGAAGATCAATGTTGTCAGCGCTTTGAGTTTACTGATGATAATTCTGACAGCAGTATACTATTTTATTGTCCGTGTCAGGTTCAAGAAGGATTTCTATTTTGACAAGGTATCTAAAGCCTTCTTGATCTGGATAATCACTCTTCTTCCCTGGGTTCTTCTCTCCATAGTTAATTATGGAACAAACGGTGTCGTTAGTGTTCGGGAGTGGATCAGATTGTTCTCGGTAATTGTTGTTTATCTCGTGGTTTTTAATCTTTCCCGAACAACGACATACGAAAAAATCATTAATCTCCTATTTCTCTCTTTGATAATCCCTCTCGGTGTCGGTTTTTATCAGGTGATTTTAGGTAAAGGAAAGGTGATAGCGGGGATTCTTAGAATACCAGGGAGCTTTGTCCACCCAAATCCCTTTGCCTTTTATTTGGTTATTTTCATTGGTCTGACTTTCTGGAAATTCAGATTTTCCAAGAAGAAGATGCCGTGGTTCCTGCTTTTGCTAATTGAATCTTGGATGCTAATTACTACTTTCAGTCTCTCGGGTGCAGTGATGCTCGGAGCACTCACCGTGATAATGATAATAGGGGAAAAGACTAAACATAGACTTGTTTTGATGTGCTTTCTTATCGGTTTCGTTCTAGTCTTTCTTTTCACCAAGACCGGCCAAATGAGAATAGCCGAGCAGCTCGCTACAGGAAAAATAGTTGAGATAGTGGAAACGGGACGCGTATATAGCTCCTTAGATTGGAGAATACTAAACTGGCATTTGCTCTTATCTCAATGGGTTAAAACTCCCTGGGTAGGATATGGACTTCACACATCTATTTTTATAAACCCGATGAAATCATCTGCCGGCTTTGGAGCTGGCCCACACAACGATTACCTGCGATTTCTAGTTGAACTGGGTATTATCGGGTTCTCACTATTCCTCATATTCTTATTTGTCATAATCAGGGAGACCTTGCAATTTTACAAACGGGTTTCCGAGAGTAAGGAAAAAAGCTTGTCACTGGTGGTGCTGGCCTGCTATATCTGTTGGTTGGTAGGGAGCCTCGCGGATAACCTCATAACAGCAACGGCCTTTCAGTACTACCTCTGGAGTCTCTTAGCCATTGTTTCAGGAACTGCCCACAATTACCGGACGGGAAGCTGTTAACGATGAAAGATGCCTTGTCTGGCTGCGAGACCCGAGTAACTGACTGAGTCTTTTCAAGAGAAGGTAGGATGTATTGTCGGCTCATCTAACCTAAGCCTGGAGAGCGTTTCGAAATGAAAAAGATTAAACTAACGATTATCCATCCTATCGACCCTTTTGGCTCAAAAATCGGAGGAATAGAGACCTGTATTCTATCTATGATTAAGCATGTTTCTAAGGAGATGGATGTCGAGTTAATTGGTATCACTGAAAATAAACAGGATAGACCTCTGGGAAAATGGCTCAAGCTAAATTATGAAGGCAAGACATTTAAATTTTTCCCCGTGCTCTATGTTCCTTGCCCTAACAAGAGATCCGTGATTCCTTTGATTTTAAGATTCACCTTATCATTGATAAGTTATAAACCGAATACTACGGGAAGAATACTCAATTTTCACCGAGTGGAATCGGCTCTTCCCTATGTACTCAAGGATAATAAAAAAGTCCTCTTTGTTCATCACGGTGATATCAGAGAATACCTAAGCCCTACCTCTGAGAACAGGTGGGCGCGTATGCCCTGGTTATATTTTCAACTGGAGTTCAGACTAATAACCGGAATGAGTAAAATATATGTGGTTACTCAGAAAGGTAAGGAGTTCTATAGGAGAAAATACCGAGGAATAGCGGACCGATTTAGCTTCCTCCCAAGCTGGGCTGATCCGACAATTTTTCATGCGTATCCTGAGTTTACCCGGGAGGAAAACAAAAGGATGTTTATGAAACAAAAAGGATGGGGTGAGAAAACCAGATTATTGTTCTTTGCCGGTCGCTTCGAATCACAAAAAGATCCCCTTCTTCTGGTGGAAGTTTTTCGCTACGTACACAACCACTATGGTAGCGAGGTTAAATTCCTTCTTGCCGGGGAAGGAAGCCTACTTGGGTCAGTGCGAAAGAGAATTAAAGAAGCCGGTTTGGAGAAGAACACCGATTGTCTCGGTGGCTTGTCTCAGAAAGAAATGGCCAAGATAATGAATATCAGTGATGTTCTGATTCTCACCTCGGCTACTGAGGGATTGCCCCGAGTTGTACTTGAAGCACAGAGTTGTGGCGTTCCCGTGGTCTCTCCCGATGTTGGTGAGGTACAAATGGTGATTCGGGAAGGAGAGTCGGGTCGTATTGTTCAAAAAAGAGAATATTCAGAATTAGGCAATGCGGTTCTGGATGTCCTGGTAAATAAAGAGAAGTTCTCTATCCCCAACTGCCTGGAAGCGGTCAAATTATTTACTCCCAGGCAAGTACTAAATCAAGTTTATTCTTACTATCAGAGGCTGGCAAATGGAAGCCCATCTCAACTATAATTAGACAGTTGTCCACTGATACCAATCTTTATTTGCCACCATTTCTCAATCTGGCCGACATTGATACATACCTGTCTGAGATAAATTAGAAAATCACAATATCTTTTTTAGGTGCATTAACAGATTAGTCTTGCCAGAGAAAGCAGGATACTTTGGTAAAGAGCTAATCAGTGATTTATAGTGACAAACCTTGTAAATAAGCTCCTTTTTATCATAAGCGGCTAATACTTTTGCTTGTTCCTCCATTTTTCTGGCAAAATCAAGCTGATGATTATCTATCTGTTCACCAAACCTGGATTGTCTGGGAAAAAGAAGAGGGATTTTTCCCAGATTAAGGCAAAGAAGGGTAGACCCGACTCCAGCATGAGCAACCACAATCTCTGATTCCTTCACCAAGTTGACCATCTCGCTGAATCCCAGGAAACTTTTCCCTTGACAAAACCTGGGTAAATAACGGGAGTGCCCCATCTGAATAAAAGTCTCATCAGGAATAATATGCTCTCTAACACCTTGATCAATTATCCTTAGAAGACGATCAAAAGGAAATTTCTCGGATCCCACAGTAACAAATACTTTCATATGACCTGACCTACAAATTTAGCCCGGGAATACTTGAGGGCAAGTTCTGGCCATTGCACAAAGAAATCCCCAACTACCGGATATACCAATTTCCCGGTCAAGGAGAGATCATTTATTCGGGTCATCGATTCAATGTAGATGGTTTTCATTCCCAGAATTCTGGCCAGGAAAAAAAAAGGAACACTTACCCCCGCTCCGGTGGAAATTATTGCACTCGGTTTTTCTTTCAAGAGAATTCTCCAGGCCATTAAGAGATTCCGAATAAGGTTTTTTACGCTTCTGTTAGTGGGAGAATAAGCCCAGTACACTTTCTTGTCTCTGAGAAGGTATCGGGTGTCACTGCCCGGGAAAGTGACCCAAAAATGGTCAGAATTATGCCACAATGATCGCAAGCAGTAAAGTTCGAAGAAGTGTCCTCCTGAAGAGCAAATCAAACAGACTTTCATACCTCTTTGTTTCCACACCCCAGCACCTGATCGTATTCATTAATCATTCGGGAAAGAGAGAATTGCTCCACTTTATTTCTGGCATTGCGAATGAGTTTCCTTCTCAAATTCTCATTCTTCAATAGTCTTAACATGGCCCCGGCTAATGTCTTTTCATCTCCACACTCCACCAATAAGCCACCTATCCCGTCGTCAATTATCTCATCGGGACCGGAAGGGCAACGGGTGGAAATGACCGGGGTCCCACAAGCCATAGCTTCTATAATGACATTAGCAAATCCCTCTAAGTCCGAGGAAAGCACCAGCATTGAAGCCCTAGCCATCCATTTAAAAGGATTTTTTTGAAATCCAACAAAAGATACATCTTTCTCTATTTCCCACTCTTCCACTAATCCTTCCAGAAATTCCTGTTCCTCTCCCTCTCCCAGTACAATCAGTCTGCTGGGAATTTTCTGTCTGGCCAAGGAAAAAGCCTTAAGAAGCAAAGGATAGTTTTTCTCTTTGGCCAATCTTCCTACGGCAATTAGTATCGGTAGTCTTTCCTTAAACCAGGGGAAGGACACCGGTTCTCTGCTGAGAGCTCTTATTTGTTCAGTGTCAACGCCACAATATATAACCTTGATTTTTGAGGGGCGGATGCCAAAATTCTGAATCAGATCGTCTTTTACTCCGCGAGATACAACAATTATATAGCTAGCCCTGGGATAGAACCAACGAATCAATAGAGACTTTACTGCGGCCAAACGATTGGCGCGCAGTAAATGACCGGTAGAGCAGGGAGCCACAATAATCACCGACGGTCTATGACGCATCGCTCGGGTACAAAGAAGAGCAAAAAAATTGGTATACCAGCAAAAGCTCAGGATAGCCTCAGATTTTTCTTCTCGAATCAATGAACGTAGTTGCCAAACTAGTCTAAAAAAATCCAAACGGCTGTGTTTATTTAAGCAAATAAGAGGAACTCCGGTGGGCCATTGATCCAAATAAAAGCTCTTCTTTTCAAAAATAACTACTTTGAAAGAGAATTTCTCTCTCTTCAAAGATTTCAAGAGATATAATACCTGGCGGGGAACTCCCCCACTACCTAAAATAGGCATCACCAGCAGAACTTTTCTCGGACGCCCTGGCCTATCCATTTTTCTTCTCCCACCTGTGCCATTAAGAAAACACCGCTATGAGTACTTAAATAAGAATAGCATATCCTCTCCTGTTGTCCAGAATACAGAGTTTGGAAGCAGTGAAATGTCTGCTTACTGATGCGAAAAATTGCCTTGACCTTTTCGCCCGGAGTTGGTATTTTTCATTGAACTATGATCAAGAAAATTGTCCGACTTATTGCTCTTATTTCCTCGGACACACTATCGTTCCTTTCCTCTCTTTATCTGGCTTATCTGCTTCGCAAATATATCCTCTCTTATATCCACGTCGGTTTTCAAATACCAACCTTTCCTTTTCTCCAGACTTACATTATTAACTACCCCTATTTTCTACCCCTTTGCTTTATTATACTGGCCTACGAAGGACTATATTCACAAAGATTTTCCTCGGCTGATGAACTGAAGCATCTCTGGAGAGGAGCCAGTATCTCCTTTATCATGTTAATCGTACTTACTTTCGTCACCCACACAACCACGGCTGTTTCACGAACAGTTATTCTTTTGGCCTGGATGCTGAGTTTATTTATTTTTCCCACTCTCCGCAGTCTTATCAAAAGACTCTTATTCATAATCCATCTCTGGCAGAAGAATCTCCTTATTGTAGGAACAGGAGAGATGGCCAGGTTTATTTCAAGAAGAATTCACTCCAGCAAAATCTTAGGATACCAGATAGCGGGATTTGTTGAGATAGATGAGAATAAACCGAAAACCATCATAAATGGAGTAAGAATACTGGGATATTTCAAAGATATAAAAAAGATTGTCCAACAGACTTCGGTGAAAGATATTGTTATTGCTGCACCTGAACTTTCTCGCCGAAAGCTCTTGAACATAGTAACAACTTGCGAAGGAGCGGTAGAAAATATTAGAATCGTTCCTGACCTATTCGGGGTGACTACTGTAGGAGTAAAAACCGAGTATTTTGGGGGATTACTTCTACTTAATTTGGAATGGAAACTTATTTTTCCCTGGAACGTTTTTTTAAAGAGACTGGTAGATATTGTACTTTCCTGTCTGGGACTGATAATACTTTCTCCATTATTTCTGATTGTCATCCTGGCTATTAGATGGGAGACTGGTTCTCCGGTAATGTTTTCCCAAAAAAGACTGGGCAAGAATAATGGCCAATTTTATTGTCTTAAGTTTAGAACTATGTATCACGATGCCCAGGAAAAGCTCCAGTGTTTCCTCAAAAACAATCCTCAAGCTAAAGAGGAGTGGCGAAAATATGCCAAACTAAGATCTTGTGACCCCAGAGTTACCCGAGTAGGAAAGTTTTTGCGACGAGGAAGCCTCGATGAATTACCCCAGTTAATCAACGTTCTAAGAGGTGAAATGAGTTTAGCAGGTCCACGACCTTACCTCCCCCGAGAAGTCCAAAATATGGGCTTCTATATTAATACAATTCTCAAGGCTGCTCCCGGTATGACTGGTTTATGGCAAGTAAGTGGAAGAGCGCAACTGCCTTTTGCAGAACGTCTTAAGTTGGAGGAATACTACGTGCGTAATTGGTCTCCCTGGTTGGACCTCATCATTATGTTCAGAACAATTAAGGTAATTTTCAAAAAAACCGGGGCAGCATAAATCAGGAAATAACGGAGAGTAAAGCTTCAGAATTTAGCTATCTCAAGGAGCTGATTTCTCAATGATTCTTCTTAATTCTTTCATAAAGGTAAGATCAGGATTTAATTGGGCTGCTTTCTTCAAATGCTCCAGACCCTTTTCTCTATTTCCCAGCTTGGTGAGATACAGAATCCCCAAATTGAAGTGGGCGTTAGTGTAGTCAGGATTAATCTTGAGAGCTCTTTCATATTCACGAACAGCTTCGGCTAATAAGCCCTTTTTCCCGTAGGCCAGACCCAAATTGTTATGAGCATCGGCATAATAATCCTTTATCTTGAGGGCCTCTTCGAAAGATTCAATAGCTTTATCAAGCATTTCTTTCTTGTAATAGGCCAATCCCAGGTTGTTGTAGGCCTCCATAAAGTCATCTTTTATTCTAAGAGCCTCTCTGAATTGTTCGATGGCTTCATCTAACATTCCTTTCTTGTAATAGGCTATCCCCAGATTAAGGTAAATCTGAGAGCTATCGGGCTTAATTTCCAGAGCCTTGCCAAAACTCCCAATAGCTCTATCTAACATTCCATTATCCAAAAAAAGCATTCCTAAATTAAAGTGTGTATCCTCAGATCTTGGGTTGATTTCCAGAGCCTTGCTATAAGCCTGAAAAGCTTCCTGGAACAATCCCTTTCGATGATAAGCAATTCCCAGGTTATTTTGAGCCTGGAGATATTTTGGCCGCCGCCTTAGAATCTCCTGATACTCAGCAATAGCTTTATCAAACATTCCTTTCTTGTAATAGGCCAGCCCCAAATTGTTGCGGGCATCCAGATATCCCGGTCTAATCCTTAGAGCCTTCTGATATTCTGCTATGGCCTCATTGAGCATTTTTTTTCGGTAATAAGCTAATCCCAGGTCATTACGAGCCCGAGCACACTCCGGGGCAGTAACCACGGTTTTTGACCAAAGAGTGAAATCATCCTTCCAATCACGATTTCGCAGGATAATTCGGTAGGAATAAAGGGTTAATAAGACCACCAGAAATCCGTAGAGAAAGACTCTTTTTTTTGGCTTAAAAAAATATGTCATTCTTTCAATAAGCAAGGTCACAAATAAAGATAACCCCAGGGAGGGAAGATAAAGATAGTGCTCAGCTAATAGCTCGTGATGAGGAATAAGGTGAGAAACAGGCAGCAAAGTAACAAAAAACCAGGTCCCCGAAAAGGAAAGAAGCTTAAACTTTTTCAAAGATTTAAGGATAAAATATAAAATTACCAGAAGCACAATCAAGGAGAAAATCACCGAGGGTTCAAAAACTGAACCTGACACCGGAAAAGCATTGTAAGAATAGTCAGCATTTAGTCTTAAGGGGAAAATGAGCTGCTGGAGATAGTAAACCCAAATTCGAGCCACGGTAGCAAAATTTAGCCAAATACTTCCTCCGTACCACCCAATTTGACGGGAAATTTTCTGAACAACTACTACATAGTAGGTAAAACCTACCCAGAGGACAATAAGAGGAAAATAAAGGTATTTGTGACGGAAAATGACTTCCTTGATACTTAGTCCAATTTGCTTAAAGAAAGTCAAATTTATCTTGTTTTTCTCTATCTTGATATTTTGATAGAAATCGTAGCAAAAAAACATTAAAGGTAGAGTCACCGCCATCTCTTTAGAAAGAATAGCTAATATATAGAAGAAAAAGGCCAGGATAATGTATTTTAAGTGGTCTTTTTCTCTGAATATTAAGAAACTGTAAAATCCAGCTAAATAAAATAATCCAGAGAGAATGTCTCTCCTACCGGAAAGATAAGTTACCGAGTCGGTCTGGATAGGGTGAAAAGCAAAGATAAGAGCGCCAATAAGGGAAATTCGGTAGCTCCTGGTAAGTCGGCTGAGAACCAAATAGACCAGAAAAGAAGAGACAATATGGTAGAGGATATTGGAAATGTGATAACCCAGTGGATTATATCCGGAAAAGAAATAATCAATGGCGTAAGAAACATCTCTTAATGCCCGGTAGTCGGGACGAAAAGAACTCAATCCCAGTATTCTGGGAAGGTTACTTAGACTGCGAATCCCCAGACGACCTAAAATAATGGTTTTATCGTCAAAGACAAAGTTGTTTCCCAGACAGTTGAAATATACGGCGAAGATACCTGCTGAAAGAAGTGAGATAGCCAACAATGTTTTTGAGAAACTAAAACCACCTGCTTTCTTTGGAGACAAGGAAAATAATCCTTCTTGCTCCCCAACGCTCTTGGGTAATTTTGCTTTTGGTTTTGCTTTTGAAGATCGTTTTTTTCTTTTTTTGGTCATTTTTACCTACTGCATCAATGCGTATCCGATTCTCCGTATATCCTGAGAAGAAATACCCTTTATCAACCACATCAAGAAAAAATACAGGCTTAATCCCGCGGTGGCTACTCCTACAAGAGAGACAAAACTGCTAACCGGAATAAAACTTATGATAAGCCCCCCACCAATGGAGGCGATAATTGGCCTGATTATGTGCTGAATGTATCGGGGAATTTTTCGAATCCGTCTGGAGACTATAAAGTTACAAATATAACTGGCCAATGATCCCAGAAATACCGCTATAGGAACTCCTGAAATACCCATTATTTTCAAAAGATAGGGAGCTGAACTCAGAAAAACCGTTAATCTGATAAGAGCTGAGATAAGAATAAATTTCTGCTTTTTATAGGTAAAGATTATCTGCCGATGAATATAACTCCAGGAGATCAATATCATGGCCGGAATAAATAAATTAATAATGGAAACCGCAGGAATAAAATCCTCTCCAACCAATAGCGCTACTCCGGGCCTGGCCAAGACATATATTCCAGTCATTAGGGGAAAAACTAATAGATTAGTGTATTTCCAGGCTAATTCTAGGGAAAGAGAGATTTTCTCACTAGCCAAGGTGTAGGATTCAATCAAGGAAGGAAGAACTCCATCTCCTATAGAAAAAACTACCGGGGTGAGAACAAAAAGGGCCTGTTGCGCTAACCCTAAAAACCCTATTATAGCTAAATCATCAATATATTGCCTGGCTAATACTACCACTAACCGACTACTCATAATACCAGCTAAAGCAGCCAAGTAAACCCACAAACCAAAGACAACATATTCCTTGGTGGCCCCAGTTCTCTTTCCACTCCCCGTAGGTAGAAGAGGTAAAAGAGCCAATCCAAAACAAACGCAGATTACTATAGCACTACCCAGGAGAGCCCAAAGACTTCCTTGATTACCCCAGAGGGGAAATAAAAGGAGAATCAATCCCACTTTAAGCGTTATCCTTATTATGGGCATTGAGGCATATACTTCCATGCGCCGGTAAGCATAAAAGACGGAGGAAAAAACCATGGCCAGGGAGAAGAAAACCGCTCCCACAAAAATGACCAAATAGTTGGCGAATTCTTCTCTAAAGAAAAAACTACCGGCCAATCCCACTAAAACAATTACGGGAATCCTCATAAGCAATACAGTGTTAATCAATGGTTTGATAGCTTCTTTCTGCCTTATTCTTAAGCCAGGTACATACCGAGCGATTATGGAAGGACCTCCTAATTGGAAAACTGAGGCTAAAATAAAATAAATGGAGATCCAGTAGGAATAAAAACCCATGCCCTTCGGCCCCAACGTTCTTGGGATAATAACAGCCTGAGCCAGGGCTACTAAAATCATAGCTATTTTCCCAATTAAAATAAAGATAGTTCCTCTTCCGGTTTGAATACGTGTATCTACTCTTTTCCTCATAAACTCAAACATCCTTTTCTTGAATCTGATTGTTCCAACTGCTTTATGCTTCAACAAAATCAGTTTCTACTTTTTCTGTCAATTAACCCGAGGAGATACTGTTCCAATTTCCCCACAACCTGTTCCCATTGGTAGCATTGAAGTACTTTCTGACGTCCTTTCCACCCCATTTCTCGTGCCTTCTTGGGGTTTTCGAGAAGATATTTGATACCCTGAGCAAATCCCTGCGGGGAATTCTCCACTAATACAGCCGCCTTTTCAAAAACATCGGAAACATCCATTTTTTCTGTTCCACCCCGGGGAATAACAAAAGGCTTGGCACAGCTCATATATTCATAGAGAGCCAAAGCTGAACTGTTGGGTAGAGGATATACACATAGATTTGCTAATCTAATCAGTCCCACTAAGGCCTCTTGAGGAACAAAGCCAAGAAAGATTACCTGGTCAGTAATGCGCAAATTATCAGCCATTTCTTTCAGACGGTCTAGATTATCTCCCTCTCCCACCAAGAGAAATTTTATCTGGGGAGAATCCGCCACTATAATACTTGCTGCTTTAAGGATAGTATCCAACCGGTAATAACGGTTTATTTTTCCTCGAAAAAATATAACTCTCTCTTTAGGTAAATCATATCTTCTTCTCAATTCTTCGTCTCCCAAACCAGGCTGAAACATATGAACGTCAACCCCATTTGGTACCAGAGAAATCTTATTTGGAGCTATACCTATCTTTCGACAATAACCCATCTTTTTGTGATCCGTGGCTACCACTAAAGTAGCCAGCCGAGGGATAATCCGCTCTGCCCATTTGGTCAGTAAGTACTGGAGTGGTCTACCGTTATAGTAAGCAATTAGAGAATAGTCATCCCGGAAACAAAAAACAAAGGGAAGCCGCCGGAAGATTTTCAAAGCTACCCCTACCAGTGCTGATTCCAGGTCGTCGCTGATAACGATATCAACCTCGAGGAACATAAGTTTGAGGTAAGCGGCTATTACTCCCAAACCATAAGCCAGGTAGAGATTATTAATTGGCAGCGGTTTTATCCGGAAACGAATTACCCGATGACCTCTGTTCTCTAGTTTGTCCGCCAACTGATCCCTTCGCTGGTAGAATTTCGAGAAGACCCTCCGGGCCGGTGGCCTGGAAATAGTCAGAATTGTCATCTTCCCCACTTTATTTTAGGAAAATTCAACAATATAATCACCAAATAAATATCGATAAACTTCTTATCCAAACTAATATAGGGCTACCCCAAATGGTCCCTCATCCCGATAAATTGCTCAGGGTAGAAGGTGATACCAATCGGATCGCCGAAATTTCCGGGTCAGCCATTTTCCATGGGCTTCCACCAAAGTCCTGGTCAGTACATTTCCGCCTCCCGGATGAATTTTAAGGTAAAGCCATCTTGGCTGCAAGCTGGCCCCCCGTTCCACCTTGGCCGCATAGACAGTGGTACCCCAATATGCTCTCTTGATTCCTTCCTTAATCAACCTTTCCAGCGGGGCATAATAGTTCACATTGAAATAGGTGAAGCTGCCTCTGTTCTCTCCGTAATCCAGGCCAGTTACGTAGGCCCGAGCTGTCTGACCTCTCCTCAGGTAAAGGGAAAACCCGATCATCCGATCATCTTTCCAGGCCGCATAAACCCAAGCTTTACTCCCCAGATACTGCCCGATCTCTTGAAAAAACTGGGCTGAGAACAAACCGAATTTCTGGCCGTAATGAGCGCAAACGTTTCTATGCAGAGAGTACAGTAGGGACGCAATGGACTCTATTTCCTCTCCCTGGTAGACCTTGATTTTCACTCCCTTTTCTCTATTTTTTCTCATCTCTCGTCTCACATTCCTTCGAGCACTAGCGCCAAGACTGCTCAAGTATCCCTCAAAATCTTCATAGTTTAATTCAATACAGGTATCGGGAAGAGCGGGAAATTTGGCGTATTGGTGGCCGACCAGATCTCCTATTAAGAAATCATTATTTTTAGAATGATGCAAAAAGGCACTAAGGGGGATTCGTTCCCTTAGGCAGATTTGGTCAATCTCTTTCAAGACAAGTTGAAGAATAGCCGATGTTCTAGCCTGGAATTCCGGTTTAATTAGTATTTTGCTTGGACTATAAGGAAGAGAATAACACATTAGAACTGGACGAAGTGAAACCCCAACTAAGTTAGATACCTTCTGAATTCTGCCCAGAATATCTCTCTCCAGACTCCAGCGCGAGCCGGAAGTCTCTATGAAACAAGGAACAAGGGCTACCAGCTCATTACCTTGCAAAACAATAATATACCGGGGGAACACATTGAAGAGGTCGGGGTGCTCTACAAAACTCAGCCAGTCATAGTAATAGAAGACATCATCGCTCATCTCATTTAAAATCNGGGAATCAATCTCTCTTAGGCTGGTGATCACTTTTACCTGAAACATACCTCTTCCCACCTACTTTTTGAGTCACCCCGGGGAATTATCTCGTTCTTTATCCAACTTTCGTCGCACGGGAAAATTAGATTCATCCTGGTGATATCTACTCGTTATCATCTCACCCAATAGTCCCATGGAAATGGATTGAATACCCAGAATCATTAACAAAACTCCCAGAATTAACAGAGGGCGACCTCCAATAGGAATACCGGAAAACCAGAGAATACTAAGATAGAGATTGATAATTAGACCTAACAAAAAAGCCAGAAGTCCCACCGGACCAAAAAAGTGAAGAGGTCTTCGCATATATTTAGTGAGAAAGAAAACGGTGAGAAAATCCCAAAATCCTCTGAGAAATCTCTCCGCTCCGAATTTAGATTTGCCAAACCTGCGAGGACGATGTCTGACTTTCAGTTCACCTACTTTAAATCCTCTCCAAAAAGCAAAAACGGGAATATAGCGATGTAGTTCACCGTATATTTTTATCTCCTTAGCTACTTCGCTCCTGAAGGCTTTAAATCCACAATTGAAATCATGAAGCCTGATATTAGTAAAAAAAGGAAGTGGTAAAATTGAAAACATGGGAAGACCACCTCTTGAAAAAAGGATCAAATCGGTCAACTCGCCAGCCGCAAATGAGGTCGTACCCCTCTCTCATCTTTTCAATAAAATGCGGTATCTCCTCAGGATTGTCCTGGAGGTCGGCATCCAGCGTAATGATTAACTCTCCCTCAACTATGGCCAACCCGGCAGCCAAAGCGGCTGACTTTCCAAAGTTCTTTCTAAGCTGAATTACCTTAACTTTATTATCTTTTTGATAAATTCTTTCCAGAACAAAGAAAGATTTATCGGTGCTCCCATCGTCCACAAAAATAATTTCATAGTCAATCCCGAGAACTCCCAAAATCTCTCTAAGTTCCCGGTACAATATGGGAAGGCTTTCTTCTTCATTAAATAAAGGGATGAGAACTGAAATTTTTCTTTTTTCTCCCTTGCTTAACTTTTTCATTTATTTATCTCCCACGCTCAGAAAGCCAGTTTTGAGGATAGCATAACTCTTTTGCCTGTCCCTGTCAATTTTACTTAGGAGCTATTTACGGCTATTCTTTCTGATAAATCTCATTATTTTAGACAGGACAGATGGTATTCTACAAAATTATCCACCAGAAAGTTCTATTCGTACCACCACCTAAAACAGCTTAATTTGACAACAGAACAAAAATGACCTAATCTCGAAATATATCTGAGACTGTTGTAACAGCTAAATTTCCCCAAAAAGCGAGGTTCAGGGAGTTTTGGATATTTCTAAGGGAAACCTTCTTTTGGCGAAGATAAAGTGGTAGCCGTAATCTTTAGGTCCTCTATTATGATCCGGTAGCCGCAGGCTTTAGCCTGCGTTTATTTGCGACAGTTAAAACTTACGGCTACCCTTATGAAATCCAAACTATTACAAAGTATCAGTAGATAGTCCAAGTAAAGGAGTGAGAATGAATAATTTGATCAATCTTGAAGGTAAAGTTGCGCTGGTTACCGGAGGAAGTCGGGGAATAGGAAGAGCTATTTGTTTGGCTCTGGCAAAAGAGGGAGCTAAGCTCACCATCAACTATGTCCGTAATCGCCAAGCGGCCCAAGAGACCCTCAGCGGGGTTGAAAAAATGGGAGTAGAGGCCATCATGGTTAAGACTGACGTGTCTCAGGCCCACCAGGTTAATGAGATGGTGGATCAAACTCTCACTCGCTTTGGCCAAATCAATATTTTAGTTAATAATGCGGGAATTATGCCGGAAGTTTCGGTTATCGAAACCTCGGAAGAGCTTTGGGACCAAACGATAGATACCAACCTCAAAGGAGTTTTTAACTGCTCTCGGGCAGTAGCTCCCTATATGATCTCTCGCCAAGAGGGAAGAATCATCAGCCTGGGGTCCTTTGTAGCTAAAAGAGGCTCACGTAACCACGCCGCCTATGCCGCAGCCAAAGGTGGTGTTCTTACTTTTACCCGATCCTTGGCCAGAGAATTAGCTGAATATGGAATTACCGTCAATGCGGTAAACCCTGGTAGGATAAGAACCGATTTACTGGAACCCTCCTACAAAAAAGAAATTGACCGTTGGCTCCGGGGAACACCTCTGGGTCGGCTGGGAACCCCGGAAGAGGTAGCTCAGGCGGTCGTCTTTCTTGCCTCCCAAGCCGCCAGATACATTACCGGGGAAACTATTGAGGTAAACGGCGGGGTATGGATGGACTAACGGAATTATGGAAATCCTTTTCCTTAAAGACTTGGGCCAATCATTAGAGTGAGGAGAGCTAGGACTTGTTTTTCTCTTCTCTCTCCTTCAGTTTCCGGTATTCCCTTTCCACACTCATTGATCCATGTCTATAGACAGAGACATAGTGAGAAACTATTCCGATACCCCAGCCACCAGCAGGGAACAAAAACCAGGGGAATTGTCTCGAGGTGAGAAGATTTATAAGCGCAAGAAAACCGATGACCACAACATAGATCAATAAATGACGTTTGAAATCGACCCTGGCTCGAGCGATCCTTCTTAATTCCTCATCATCCATCAATATCACCTCCTGGTATTAACTTCATTCGAAGATTTGGTAGTATGGGGTCAGGTCTCTACTTGGGTGGGGGACTTTTGTCTCCCTTTTGCCCCTTTTCTGGGCGACTGAACTCGCCCCTACACGCTAAATAGTCAACAGTCAATTAGTTCCACGTCATCACACTTACGTTTTCCCCACCTTCTACCATTGTATAGACGAATACAAATAAATCAAGCGATCAAAAATCAGCCCAGGGGAGTTTCCCCAAAATTTTCAGAATTTATCCGAGAGGGAAGAATTCAAGCCTTGAAAATCGGGCGAGTCTGGAGGATCGAAGAAGAAAAGGCTATTCGCCTCCTTTTCCTTTTTTCAATCCAATTTTTCCACAGGCGTTAACTTATAAAACCCACAGTTTGGACACCTTCTGTTTTCCCTATGAGACTCGCTTCCAAAATAATCAGCTATGCTAGTACCTCTCGGAATGTTTACCTCTGTTCCAGCTCCACACTTGGTACAGTAAGCCCGCCACTTATACGTCTCACTATTCCCCATAGTATAGACCCCCTTCAAACAGATGTAGTTTCTCCTCTTTTCAATCTTCTTATCCAACCTTCTCTCCATCCTCTTCAGTGGACAATAACGTAAGCCATATTTCTTTGCTTCTTGTTGCTCTCTTTCTTCCCTTGCCTGTGCAGACCAGTGAACAAGACAAGTAATAATACTCCAGTTCACCCCAACCCCACTTCAAGTTGTCTATTATCTGAGAAGAATTCACCGCCTCCGGATCACAATCCTGCAAATATCTCAACATCTCATACAAATCTTTACCGGTGAACTTCTCCACTAGGAGGCTGCTGAAAAACCCCAATATTGTAGCGGTCCGATTCATCGGACCCTTTATTAAAGCAAGTTTCATAAATGAAACCTCTACAAAAAACCACTTTATCAGCAGGCTTCTAGGCAAAAAACTCGGCCACCTGCCAGGTCAACCCACTCACCCTTTGGTTTCATCCCCTCCGAGTAATTCCACTCAGCTCGCCTTTTTGTGACCTCACATTCTTTCTCTGTGTGGGATGTGCTTCCTTCTCTTAAGTTCTCATTCAGACTTTTGCCGGCCCTCATCGTCTCCTATTTTCCCTGAGTACCTTGTATTCCGGAAAGGATCTCGATTCTCCCTATTCTCCTTATCTTAAGATTTCTTAGATAGCATGGCTCTGGCAGGGAGTATTATCGCAACCAAGAAGAGAACGATGGCTATTAGGTTGAACAATATCATAGTTAGCTCCCCCACAATGACGCCATAGGGCAAGATAAAGCCGTAGGCTACTACTCCTATTGTAAGAGCTGTCCACCAAGACCAGGATTCAGCTTTTCGATAAGGATATAAGGCGATAAAGATCTTGAATATTCCAACCAGTAGGATCATGCAGCCTAGAAATCTAAAACTAAGTCCAATGAAATCCCCTGCCGCAGCATTTGCCTTGGTAAATTCTGCCCAGGTGGTGCCTGTAAAAGATTCAAACTGTCCAGTAGACATAATCTGCGGCACCACTAGGTGAATGAGACCTAGTACCGTCATGTAGATCCCATAAGCTAAGTAGACCTTCCACGCAATCCTTACGGACTTCTGTATCATTTCTTTACCTCCTTCTATTCGGGCTTTGGTTTTGGCCCAGGTTTAGGTTTCTGTTTGGGCTCAGCCGCTTCTCTACCCTTTCTTCGAGGACAGAAAACACATACTAACCTCTGCCACCAATACATATCTTTGCCTCCCTTATAAGCCTCTGCGTCTTATTATTCCCCTTTGGGGTGCAGTGTACAGGTCCACCAACCCTCAGTCAATTGACCGAGTCAAGAAAACCTGTTATGCGCCTAACTGAGACTACTCGTTTTCTTGCCTCCAGAGAAGCCCAACAGGACCTCCCTTTTTATCCAGTATCCCTTGGATTTATTCGCCAGCTCTCTACAGAAAAAACCGGCACTTTTTTTGCTTAATCAAAGATGTCGCAAGTAGGACACTCCCAATCCGTCCCCTCAGGACGTTGAGGATGAGATGCATTGTCCAACTTTTCTTTGCCACCAAACTCGTGATAATTCTGGCATTCTTTCTCAAAAGCAGCTTTGGGAGATGTAGCATAACTATACTTAAAATGTGCATACCTACCAGGTTTCTCTCCAACCCAACCTCTCAAACGCCCCCCAACGTCATCATCCGAGCGACCGACATAATATACAAGAAGACCCTTCTCAGTGTCTCTTCCTAAAGCATAGTTACCGGGTGAGGTACGAGTCACAGCATTATCAATAATCTCCGTTGTGAGCTCATAGGGCCCATCCATATACAACTTCGCCATTTTGTATCTCACCTCCTTATGAGCCTTTATCACTCTCTATTTTCCCTGAGCTGTCAGGAGTATCACCACCTTTCTCAGCTCCCGAATCAGGCCTAGTAGTTAGTTTCCAAAATAACCTGATATTTCTTCACTGTCATTGCGAGGAGCGAGATTCCTCGCTGGGCTCGGAACAAGCTTAGCAATCCCTAAGAGGACATACTTTCCATGAGATTGCTTCCTCTTCGCTTCGCTCTGAGCTTCGGCTACTATCGCTCGCAATGACAAAGCATTGTAAGGTTATTTTGGAAACGCTATACTATGAGCCTGGTGAAAAACCCCCATATTGTAGCGGTTCGATTCATCGGACCCTTGATTAAAGCAAGTTTCATAAATGAAATCTCTCCAAAAAACTACTTTATCACCAAACTCGTAGACAACCCAGGGTCCCCAGGTCTTACTCAGTATAAACCCTCAAAGGCGCTCAGGTTCTTAGCCCAGAACGTCATCTACTGCCTAAAGAGCGATCCTTTTAGATATGCCAGTCACACAAGAGCCAACGTTATCAAAAGACTAATCGTTGACAGAAGACACAGCTTTTTTAACTTGGGCTCTGTGCAGTCGCCACTTACTCTTAGTGCGCAAAGAGAAGAATCGGCAGCATTGAAGTCTCGCAGATAATTATCTACGTAATCGTCCGTCCCGTCGGGTAGGAATTGGGAATTCGTAGTCGGTAAGATCATTGGAAAGATCGGCAAAGATTTTGGTGCCGGGAGGGGGATTCGATTCTTTTATTACTCCCATCCGGCCGGAACAAAGTAAATCACTGTTGGACAAAGAATTTCACCATTTTCACCTGTTTTACCATTTAGCAGCTTTTTGCAGCTTTTTTGTCATAAATTTGTCTCAACCTATTTGTATTGAATAAGATTTTACACTCCGAGACTAATTGTCCTTATTGAGACAACATTGTTTGTACTTCTTCCCACTACCACAAGGACAAGGATCATTTTCTACCAACGGTTGGTGGTCACTTGACTGGTTTTTCTTTGTATGGCTGTTTTACAAAATCGATGCGTTCTACTGAAGGTATTCTGAATGAGAAGACAGTTTTATGGTCCTTATTACTGACTGCAAAGTCACCCTGGCCGATTATGTCCATGCCGATTAATACATCAGCTTGTCCACCTATTGACCCCTGAGTTACTCTTAATTGATATACTTCCACACGATTCAGAAGACGAATGTTTACAAGGTACGTATGAGTTATGGTTTTGCCACCAGCATGGTATACTTGAGTCATTCCGGTTGGCTTCAAGTCACAATCTTGTGCAACTCTTGCCGTGATGACTGTATTTGTTGCTCCCGTATCCCAAACTGCAAGAACCCTTTTCCAAACTACCTTCTCGGGAGGATCAGAAGGTCTATGTGCCCTTGCTACAAGGACATCATTTGCCAAAACATTAGACTTTCCCTCGTATGTTCTCGTGAAGGAGCGTGTCTGCATCGGCATCAACTTTCCTTATGCAAAGGTAACTCTTGAATGGTAAGTTTGGCTATAGGCAGCCGTCCCTGGCTCACACTTTTGTACCAAGAACGTACCCAATTCTTCTTTCTCAGAAGTTTTTTCAATAGCTTCGAGTTCTTCATCGTAGACACCGATTACTTTGCAGTTCTTTATTACAACGAATTTACCGTTATACTTTTGGACAAGTTTATCTTGGTTATCTAAGTAGTATTTAAATTCTTTCTCCAGTAGTTTAAACATTTTGGCAGCCTCCTTTGTCTCATACAATATTGCGTATTTCAACGCCATTATTGTCATTGTTGCATATTAATTAAATACGAGAAAAATACTCTATTGTCAACCCCCCCCCCTTGTATTTTCACCATGATCGGGATTTCCTACTTTGGTTGTCCATTCTACAACGCATACTTAGTCTCGGAAGTATCTAGGGTTATGTCTCTCACCTTCTCTAGTCAGCCGTAGCTTCTAAACCCCGGGAGAACACCACCCCTGCCGCCCCTGTTGCTCTCCCATTGTTTACTTCTTGTTGGGTTAGACACTCGACGTCGTACTGGCTATTCCTCCATCATCTGCTTGGCTATCTCAAGTCCCTCTTCTGCCATAACAGCGGGAACTACCCTTATATCATACAAGTCTTCCCAGGCAGCAGTCATGGCCATGAGAGTAGCAACTCTGTCCGCATTGGCAACTATGACAATGCTCGGATCAGGTGTCTGAAGCCAGTATTCAGCTACTACTCCTGAGCCCTCAGGGTATTCCCATTTAAGTCGACGTTCCATCGACTCCTTAGGGTCCGCTCCCTGTTTCAATTTACCTAAAGCGACAAATAACATGTTTTTCTCACCTCCCTATCTTGTCCCTCAAACCTTTCCCCGGGACAAACTTAGCTACCTTCTTAGCTGGTATCTGGATAAATTCTCCTGTCTGAGGATTTCTCCCATTTCTCGCCTTTCTCTCCATCACCTGAAAAGTGCCAAAGCCAACTAAGGTGGCTTTTTCTCCTCTTGTCAGACAGTCAGCTATTGCCGAAATGGTAGCCTCAACCGCTTCCCTGGATACCTTCTTGGTTAGTCCTGTCTGACCAGCTACTTCCCCTACTAATTCTTGCTTGTTCAACTTTTCCTCCTCATTTAGCTAATCTACTCTCCCAGCAGCTCCGGTTACCAGGATAACTATCAGTATTTTTGCCATTTCTCTTTGATCCGGAAATGAGGCCGACAAAGCGATCAGAATAGCTTCCTAAATCTACTTTTCTTTCTTGCTCTTGGCCTCTGTAGCATGTAAGTACATACCTATCGCCCAGAAAATCATCATAATTATCCCAAGCCCACAAACAACAACCGCCAGCAGCAGCCAATTCATTGCTCCCAAGCCAAGAGTAGTATTCGCCACAGCAGCAACGATCCCCAATACGGCGAATATGATGCCAAGGGAGAAGCAAAACCGAGCCACTCCACTGTGTGCACCAACACCGTATACCGCGTGTTTGCGTTCTTTCTCATATCCCACGAATATCACCTCCTTCAAATTCGTCTATTTTCCCTGACCTGTCAGGAGTTCACCACCCTTCTCAGTCCGCGAAGTTTCCACCTCCCCTCTTACTCCTTCCCAATCTTCTTATTTAACCTCCTCTCCATCCTCTAAACCTCAATAGCAAGCGTATGATTATTGCGATAATGATGATAAGGACGATGGAAAGCATGTTAGGTAGCATATCTACCCTCACATGGCTTCTCGAAATTGGGCCAGAATAAGTTGGTTTCCTGTTTTTATTGTCCAGATTATCGCCGTAGTAGAGGGTGTTCATAATCTTACTCGCTCAATTTTTGTGAGGTAACAGTAGTCGAGAGCCAGAAAGAGGTAAAACAATGTGAACAGAAAGAGAAATACTGCAACCACCACCCTTACATTCAACAGATTTCTCCTCGGGAATCACCACCGGTTTTTCCAACTCTTTCGGGCAATTACTCCACATATTTGCCCTGTTTGATGCGCAACCTATCAATTGACTTGTCTGCTTTATCTGCTGATGTTTTACCTTGTTTCTTTCCCAATTCTAACTTCCGAATTTTGACTTCCAGTTTAGCTCTTTTCTTACGCCTTGCTCCTTTCGCTCCCACACTACTCATAATAACTCCCAGGATAGTAAGGGGAATGCCCCATAAAAGAGGAACTATAATAAAAAGCCCAATGATCACGAAAATAATGCCAACAATCAAGAATATAACGCCGAAGAAGCGCATTTTTGACCTCCTTTTTTCCGAGAATAAGTACGATTCATCTTTTATTGCTGGAGGAAAATCGTAATCGGTGAGATCATTGAGAATATCAGAAGGAATTTCATTGAACTTAGAAAGTGATGAGCTATCAGTCTTTCCAATGCGTTTACCAACAAGGTCACTCTCTGTCCCGATCATTACAGGTTGTTACATCTACCTTTATATATTCTACATCAAGACAAGCAAAAAGGCAACAAGACGCGTTAAGTCATCTATAATGTAACCGAAGGGGTACTGGTTGAATCATTTAAAATGGACTTCTGAAGATGCTGGGAGAAAAACTACGATAGCCCAGATGAAATTGACTTTGATCCCAAAAGAAATAATGGTTTTTATTGATTTTTCTCACCTTCCTAGAGGGATGTCCCTCCGCCTTTCGTGGGGAGAGCACAATCCACAGAAGGTGGAGTGTTTGGTAGAAGGCAGACCATTTAGCACATTCCTCTCTTTACTGCATGCCATTATATCTGGATTGTTCGCCCGAATGGATAGAAGTCCACGATCTCTCTATCGTCAAAATATGGATCGGAATAGACCAGAAATAGTCCGTTGATCCTTGTTGTTTCGATTTCATGTTTTGCATGAAAAACTTTGTAGGCTCGCTCATTGTATGTATCTATGCCCTCAAAGAATTCCTTAAGTTGCTCTCTATCCTGTTGTTTGTCCAAATTATCGTACCGAAATAGATTCATTGCCGCTCTGTCAGGTTGTTCCAGACATGGATAAAGCTTCAATTCATTTTCAAGACAGGGCATTTGACGCTTGAGCTCATTTAAATGATTCCCGATATTTTTCAAGAGGCTGATAAAATCATTTTTCAGAAATACCTGGAGGGCCACTGAGTACTTATTATAGTAAAGAAAGTCAATATAGACTTTGCAGCCATCGGGAGGACAATCCTTGGTATGTTCACGCAAAATCTTTTTTATTTCAGTGATCAGTGGCGACATAGGCTCCCTAATACTCTCAATATTTTCACCTGGGATACTGCGAACATTCAATAGGGAAAAGTGCCACTGTTCTGACAGGTATTTGTAGAGAACGGGCTTAAATTTGCAACTGCACAGTTCGCTCTTGATACAATGCATACGGCTAATCAGCTTGTTTTTGTCTTCGAATTCTCTGTACTCGGGGAGCCCATTGATTTCCCGTTCGTGCAGCTTTAGACTGAAATTGACCGTCAAAGAGTACGCTTGAACAGGATTTCTTTCTCTTGAAATGATATTCTCAGCGCAATATGCAATATCTGGATCGTTGTGAGAACATCGGTCTTCCCTTATACGCTTACAAAACCTCTCAACTTTCTCTTCAAGTTCTCCCTCATTACACATGTCTGTACCCTCCACTAAATCATAGTGATTTTTAGATCCTATTTCCCAGAGAGGTTGGAGTCTCACAACTCCAACCTCTCCACCGTCAATCTAAATGCTTGACAATAGCATGATTAGGAAGTATAAGTCTATTTCTACGGTTGACAGTTTGTAGAATTGTTCTATGATATGTGTAATCCAAGTAACTTTGGAGGTGGATGGCTCGTAAAGGGCCAGCGTAAAAAACCGGGCGTTTGCTCGGTTTTTTATTTATAGAAATATCTTTCCATAGCCAATAGCTTTGCCTGAGTAAATTTGTTTGTTGTACTTATTCCTAATTACTTCGCGGATCCTATCACCAAATAACTTCTCACTTGGTTTCATCAACCTACCGTTTTCTATCAAGATTTCTTCTTTTGAAGGGTGGGCAAGAAGATCAGCAAGTTGGAGTCCTGAAAGGTTGGCTTTTTTTGGTTTGAGTTTAATCTCCTTACTCGTTAAGGCACTCTGAAAGGAGGCGGCAGACCTAAGGTACGTTCCGCCATTATAGACCCTTCTATAAGCCTCTTTTAGCTGTGCATCTTCACTCCCACCTCTGCTTTCGGCCAAAACATCTCCCCGAGCGCTATAGAAATTCAAGAAGCCACAATATTGCTCAAGAATTACCGCCAAACAGTAATGGTATGGGTGAAAGGCACTTTTTCCATAACGCTCTATATGGCTCTTTTTGTCTATAACAACGGTTATGAGCGTGTATTCCATTTTGCTGAAAAAGACCAGCAGATCTTCGTCAAAAAATTTTCTCCGTTCATAATCCATTAGCCGGCGGAAAGGCCCATGTTTATACACTATGTCGTTTCTGTGAAATATCACAGGTTCGTCGGGACTGTGGGGAAAATGTTTTTGCTTCAACTTTTCCAATTCTGGGTGGAAGCACACTCGGTACTTCTGTGTTTCGATGATGCAACCCGTTAAGCCAAGATATCTTCTTTTGGCCTCTTTCAGGCCAGGATAAAAATCGGATGAAATCTCTACGGTCGTTTTCTTGTCTGCAATTTGTAGCTTTCGTAATTCACGTTTGCCGTATGTATGGTCCCCCGATTCATCAATGTATAATCTAAAACGCTTTGGCATCTAGTTGCCCCGATTCAAATAATGTTCTCTGACAATACTTTCATTCTGTCAATTCCAAAAATGATATTTTCGCTACTTGGTTCTTGAAATGTGACCGGCTGGTCTGAGAGATAAATCATAGAGATATTCTCCTCACCGCCTGCCTGATGTGATTACCAGCCAAATGTGAATAGATCATCGTCGTCTTGATATCCGTGTGACCCAGGATCTTGGCTATCGTCGGAAGATCCACACCGGCCATGACCAGATGAGAGGCACAGGTGTGGCGGAGAGTGTGCAGGTTCACATCTGGAATCTCCAACTGATGCAATTTGAATGCCTCGATCATCTGGAAGGTGATGTCCAAGAGATAGAAAGGAAACGAGGAAGATCGTCAAGGAACTGGAAGAACCAGGCTAATGATTCCTTAAGATTTGTGTCGGTGTGGTGCCGGGAGGGGGATTTGATTCTTTTATTACTCCCATCCGGCCAGAACAAAGCAAATCGCTGTTGGACAAAGAATTTCACTATTTTCACTTGTTTTACCATTTAGCAGCTTTTTGCGGCATTTATGTCATAAATTCGTCAAAAACATCTTGACACCATAACCAAATTGAGGCCATAATATAAACATTATGGCCTCACTGTATAAGAGAGGTAAAATCTGGTATATAGACTATGCACTACACCTGAGACGAATCAAGAGGCGCATCGGTAAATCTAAATCCATAGCCGAACTGGCTCTCGCAGAAGTAGAGAGAAAGATCTCGCTCGCTAATGCCAGACAACTCCTATATTCAATATATGAGGATGAATCAGAAGCTTGCCAGATCTGCGGATACAACCTCATTGTGGAAAGACACCATTTCATTCCCCGCTCACAAGGCGGATCCAATTCGCCTGCCAACAAAGTGACTCTCTGCCCCAATCATCACAGGCTACTTCATTTAGCTCTCAATGTTCTACATAATGAGAAGAGTAAGAATGCCAAGAAGGTCAAAGAATGATTGGAACGTATCCTACAAATCGACCAGGATTTCGCCCTCTTCTATCAAAGAAATGCTGGTCAATTCGAGAGAATCAAGGATAAAGGTCGACAGGAATAACTTTTTTCTTATATATACCCAATCCTACCCCTACCACCCCTATTGCTCTCTCGCCTACCCCTTGTCATTTCATCGTGGACTTTCTATTTATTAAGATCCTTCTGTTCGCGCTTTGCTTTTGGCTCAGGTTTAGGTTTCTGTTTGGGCTCAGCTTCTTCTTGAAAAGAGAAGGGCATCTCTTTAAGGGAACAATCACCTTAGGGAACAATCACCTTCTCATCTTCTATCATTATCACCCTTGCTTTCCACTCCGGGGACCCCCCCTCTTCCGGGTTGCTCTTTCTGAAGGTAAGGCCAAGAGAGACTTCACAAGACGGTTGTCTCACCTTGCTCACCGGTGGCTAGGGAGGAGAACCTTGAAGCCATATTCCCTTGAGACAATTGATCACGGTGTTGCTCAAAATCTGGTAGTTAGTGGCTCCATCAAGATGGATACCAGCAGCAGTACTGGCACCCGAGATGGTAAGACCGGTGATGGTCACATAATCAGCGGTAATGTGAAGAATATCACTGGCCGGATCAGCCGCCACCACTAGCCCGGGGGTTCCGGGAAAAGCCTGGATGATGAGGCTCTCCACATCCACAACTGCATTATCATAGACCGGGTTACTGCTCGTTCCGGCTACCTGAAGGATATCACCACTACTGGCTGCTGCTACGGCCTCGGAGATGGTCAAGTGCCCGGTCCCTTGCGTGAGATTGCTCACCAATGCCGGTCCCGCATACTTGAGGTCCCCGTTCGCTGAATCGAAGTAGCTAATGTGGGGATCATCAGAGGAGTCCAGGGCCAGGGAGGTATAATCGCCTACGTCGCTGGAGCTATCTACCGTCTCTATCTGCCAGTCTGCCCCATCCCAATAGGCATACTTGAGGTCGCTGCCCACTAGATCGAAGTAGCCAATGTGGGCCCGATCAGAGGAGTCCACGGCCAGGGAGGTATCCCAGCCTACGGAGCCAGCGCTATCTACCGTCTCTATCTGCCAGGCTGTCCCATCCCAAGAGGCATACTTGAGGTCGTTGTTCGTTGAATCGAAGTAGCTAATGTGGGGATCATCAGAGGAGTCCAGGGCCAGGGAGGTATTCCAGCCTACGGAGCCAGCGCTATCTACCGTCTCTATCTGCCAGGCTGTCCCATCCCAATAGGCATACTTGACGTCGTAATTCGTACGATCGTAATAGCTAATGTGGGGATAATCAGAGGAGTCCAGGGCCAGGGAGGTATCCCAGCCTACGAGGCCGGCGCTATCTACCGTCTCTATCTGCCAGGCTGTCCCATCCCAATAGGCATACTTGAGGTTGTAATTCGTTAAATCCTGGTAGCTGATGTGGGCCCGATCAGAGGAGTCCAGGGCCAGGGAGGTATCCCAGCCTGCGTATCCGGCGCTATTCACCGTCTCTATCTGCCAGACTGTCCCATCCCAATAGGCATACTTGAGGTTGTAATTCGTTAAATCCTGGTAGCTGATGTGGGCCCGATCAGAGGAGTCCAGGGCCAGGGAGGTATAAAGGCCTACGGAGCCGGCGCTATCTACCGTCTCAACCTGCCAGGCTGTCCCATCCCAATAAGCATACTTGAGGTTGTAATTCGTTAAATCCTGGTAGCTGATGTGGGCCCGATCAGAGGAGTCCAGGGCCAGGGAGGTAAACTGGCCTACGATGCCAGCGCTATCTACCGTTTCAATCTTCCAGATAAGGGCACTAGCATGAACAGTTACGGTCAGCACTAAAGCTAGGGCCAGTAGTCCTAGCCGAATCCCGGGTACCAATTTCCAGTTCTTCATGGTTTTTTTCTCCTTATTGCCTTAAGGTAAAGACACCGTCCAAGGCAGATGTTCACTTTCTTCTTCTCATTTAGTTAATCTATTCTCCGTGCAACTTCATTATATTGGAAGATGAGGAACTGTCAAAAACAGTTTTCGCAGGAACCGCACAATCATCCCCCACCTCTCTTGTGAAACTAGACTAACCTCGTAGCTCCTGCTATTGTTTTTCTTTCAGATCCCTCACCTCCTCAATCTTCTTATTTAGCCTCTTCTCCATTCTCCGAAATTCAATGAAAACTGCGATCCCCAGAATGATGGGCATTAGGATTACAATAACCAGAACAGTGAAGAGTGCATTAGGCAACCTATCTTCTCCCGCTAGTAGCACGCTCTCGATCGCTCATTTTCAATCAAGAACCACGGTCAAACTCTATCTTCCAAGTCGACACATCACCCGAGGCCCAGGTGGACGTCTGCGATGATGGCTCTATACATGCTTTGGGACAACAGAGACAGGCTTTAAGAACAAGAGACTTCCCCATTACCTTCCTGCCGTTCTCCTGGCGAAACTGAATACAAAGAGAGCTATGAAGAATACTCCTAAGAATGACTCGAGAAAAGCAAGAAATTTAGCCGTTCCTGTTGGACTATAATCCCCGTAGCCTAAAGCAGTAAAGGTGACCCCCGAGAAATAAAGCTTGTTCCAATAAGACTCTATTATGGCTCCCTTGTTGGTAATGACGATATCTCCCAGTACGCAATAAAGAAATGAGAACAGGAATATGGCAACTCCACACCAGGCGAATATAAGCCAAGGCCACTCTCCCCACATATAGAGGTATTTGAGAATGGTAGACCCAGCATATCTTGCGGGGTACTTTAGGTAAAACCATAGAGCTTTGAAAAGTTCTTTCCCGCTAACGTCTCCAAATCCTTTCTTCTGGCTCTCTGCCAAGAAAGACCTAAAACTTCTCATTTCTTCCTTTGTGGCAACTATAGGACTTTTGAAGAAATTAAGCACACAAGAAAATAATCTATTTATGTTTTCCCAAGAAGTAGGTGACCAGCGGTCATGGAAATATGTCACTATATACTTAATATCTAATAGGACAGGAAAGCAGTTTTTTAGACCTTTATCGCTCCATTCTTCTCCCAACTCTCTTTCTTTGTGCTCTTTTCGGAAATGACGGAAGCTCTTTCTCTCCATTTCCTTTTCCTTTACGAAAGCCCAACTTTCGTCAGCGTAATTACCAAGGCTGTGAAAGTTGTTTTTCAAAATTACGTAGACATCCTTGGCCGCTACAAACTTTTTCTCATTCTCTTGGAAAATATGTTTCTCGACATCCCTTCTTCTCAATTGACTGTAAAACAACCGGACTCCCGAGAAGTCTAGGCAGGCCTTTGGCTCTAAATTGAGATGCGTTAAGGATACATTTTCCAGCATGGCTTCTGAGAAATTTATTATTCCCTTTGTGGTGCGAGGGTACAAAAAGGTCCGATACGGAAAGTGAGCTAAAGCGAATGAGACATTGTTAAACTCGGTTTTCCAAAAGTAAGTCTCTTGAAACTGAGCTTCCAAAAAGAGAGCCATCTTGAAAATGAGCTCCCATAAAGTCAGCCATCTTTTGAAACTGAGCTCCCATAAAGTCAGCCCTTTTCCTAAATATGGCTTTTTGAAAAGAGACTTTTTTCTCAAATGTTTGACCTACAAAACTTATTTCTTCAGGGAAATAGAACCCTGTAAAGTCATAATCGCCATCCTTTATTTTTTGGTTTATGTCTGCTTGAAATTTCTGTATATCTTTATCATCTCTTTGTTCGTGAAATATACAGTAGCCCTCTTTGGAGTCTTCCAAAGGAGGTTTGTGGCAGTCGTCGTATCCACACTCCTCATTTCTCTCTTTCACTACAGGCTCCCCGAGTTATTTACAATTCATTTCAACAGCAAATTCTAAACCTCTTCGCCCCTAATTTACTGCTTCAACCGTTGCCGGATATTTGAAGTCCAGGACAACAGCCATTGAGGTGAAGATCAAGAATGCCAAGGAGACTGCCAGAATTCTTCCAGACTTCACAGCCATTTCTCTCTGTTATGCCTAAAACATCTCTTTTTGTTTTCCCCGCTCCTCTTTATGTCTCTTAGCCTTCCTGAATGTTCTGTCTATTGCCGCTATTCCTTCTGCTGGCCGCTTTATCCCCTTCCCGGCAAATAACTCTTCTATCGTCAAGATCTGGATCTTGGGATAGTGTTTGCCAATAGGGGACTTGTAAAATCCAGCGGAGACGGCTGTTGTTTTCATACCTTGAGTGGGCTTTTGCAAGGTAATGAAAACCCCCATTTGAGCACTTTCTTTTTCAACAACACCTCGCAGGGCATCTACCATTCCCGGATTCACATAATGCCCGCCCTTCACCTGAATCACAATCTCCTTTATCTCTCTATGCTCAGGGTCATCATGGAAGTATATTCTGCCATCAATTCCCTTGTCTGCACCCTTGGTCGGTTCAGGCTTCGCTTTGACAAGACTCAAAACCCAACTTTGAAATTGAAAAGGATCTCGCCTAGCTAATTCCTCTGCATCCTTTACAGAGACAGGAACACCCACTACTTCATATTTGACGGTATCTCCAAAAGTATCCTTCAATCTATATTCCATTAGAGCCACAGCTAAATGAGTTATATCTATGCCTATCCAGTTTCTTTTTAGTTTCTCTGCAACAGTTATTGTCGTACCACAGCCACAGAAAGGGTCTAACACGGTGTCACCTTCGTTGCTACTGGCCTGGATGATGCGCTCAAGCAGGGCCTCGGGTTTCTGAGTTGGGTAGCCCGAGGCGCTCACGCGCCTGGGAGTTTATGGGGGGAATGTCCTCCCATAGAGCCTGTAGAGGGATTCCTTTGTTCTCATCGAGAT
The DNA here is from genome assembly GCA_000402295.1 of Candidatus Aerophobus profundus SCGC AAA252-L23. Lineage (GTDB taxonomy): Bacteria > Aerophobota > Aerophobia > Aerophobales > Aerophobaceae > Aerophobus > Aerophobus profundus. The sequence continues at coordinate 4,382 of AQRW01000175.1, read as the reverse complement.
ATCTCTTTAGTCTGATGCCGCCTTTCTTGGTGAAGTGGAGACGCCCCTCAGCATCAAGTTTCTTCATTGTTTCAGGTGGGCAGCGCCAAAGGGAGCGGATTCCCTGATACTCGTATTCGTAGCCCCCTCCGGCTAGGCCCTTTGCGGTCAGATTGTCGTCTGTCCACCTCCGGCCATTCGGGTCGCTAAATCGAAAGCGGGCTATATACTTGGGGTCATGAGCACGGTAGATGGAATTCCATGTCCTACCGTCTTTCTTTGCGTAGAAAAGAAGTATGTCCACGTTGTTGCCGTACCGCCCAGGGTCATTATGGGCTGTGGTCCTTTTCCAGGTAATCTCATTCAGGAAGTTTTTGACGCCAAACACTGCATCCATCACTAATTTCAAATAATGACTCGCCGTAGGATCACAATGGAGATAAATAGATCCGGTAGATTTCAACACTCTATGAAGCTCCTGAAGCCTGATAGCCATCATGACAAGATAGGCCATCATATCATTTCTACCTAGAAACTTTTGCATAGCTATCATCAAATCGGCAAGCTTGCTGTTAAGGCTCTCCTCGACTATCTCTGTCCAGGTCTCCTCGGCGATAAGATCCCAATGCCAGGTATCCTCAAAAGCCTGGATCTGGGCGGATGACTTGGTGCCGTTTTTCTCCTGGAAGAGGATGTTATAGCTCTGGTTGCTGTTAAAAGGTGGGTCAAGGTAAATGAGATCAACACTCTCATCCTTGATATACTTGCGCAACACGTCCAGATTATCACCGTAGTAGAGGGTGTTCACTCAATCCTCCGGATACACCTCCGCATGCCCCTGCTCAACAACCTCCTCATTCAGATTCTCCCCATCGACAAAAATCACCCCCAGCCACCTGCCATTTCCGTCATTGATTCTCCATAACTATCGTGACTTTTACCCATCCCTCTCTGATAGGAGGACCAACGCGAGTCACCTTTCCTATCTTGTGTACTACATCGCCAGAACCAGACTTAACATCAACAATATCTCCTACTTCCACATGGTCACCTTCCGTAAATTCCCAATAATTTCCGCCAAAGATATGTACCACACCTGGGATTCTCTTTCGCTGTTCGTGGCTCGTCCCCTCATTCTTAATCAGAATAACGTCACACGACACTCGCACCTCGGGCGGTATTTTTACCATTTTCTTATTTGTTTCACCGCTTCCCAATCCTGATTTTTGTTTCAAATCTCCAAATAGTTTTGTTTCACCACTAGAGCCAGGTGGATAGTTATCCCGGGTGAAATCATTTTCTTTGAGGTCAATTCTCCCTAGTACTTTTCGAAAGTCTGCTACTGAGGGAATTTGATCCAGCGGCTGTACTTCATTATAGACAATTTGGAGAAACCTCATTAGCGCACTAAAACCATTTCCTCGATTAAGGATGTTGCCCGGCATTACTTCAGACCAAGCCCCAGGCCATCTTCCCTTAACAGCTTCAAAATAGTTCCAGAGTATTCTGGCAATAACACCGTCCTTTTCTTCAATAAAAAGATTTCTAAATATCAGTTTCCGAAGCTCGTCTTCCGTAGGCCGGTTTAGTTTCTTTTCTCTTTTGATTAGGTCCCGATCCCTCAAAGGATTAACAGATATGAGTTGCATTAAGTTTTCAACGAATCTTGCCTGAGTCAAGGTTTCTCTTTTCCCTTTGCTTGCTAAACCAAGCATCTTGATCTTGTCTAAGAAAGGGCTATTCTCTCTCTTGTTCAGGAATCTGGCGATGTTGTGGCAAGTTTTCTGAGGACTTCTTAACTTTGCAAAGTCGTATAAATCATAAGCTAGTGATTTACTTACCTTTGTTTGCTTCAAATTGATGGTGGCAAAAACCATTGCTTGATCCTCAAGATCCATATCAATAAACAGTGTCACATTTAGCTGAAAGTTCACGTCCGGATACTCGTCAAGGCCAGCAATTCTATGCTGACCATCTATGATTTTTGCTACTTCATGACCGCGTTCTAGTGTCATAACTTTTTTTTCTTCATCATAGATTACATGCTTGGCAGGAACTGCCAGAATAATACTTGTTGGAAATGTCGCGTCTATCGTTGTCACGTACTCCTTTATTTCCGCTACACGTTGTACCGACAACGGCCGCTCTATTCCTAAGTACTCTTCTACATCTCTTTTGGTTCCTGCCCGACGAACATCTGCATAGCATATCTGCAATAAATCTGCCGCGTTCATTACCCCTATATAAAAAGTGCCAATTGGCTGCGTCAATTCGATACAATCAAAGATTATGTCCTTGTTGCTCATTATTGGACTCCTCCAGTCCTTTGAAATTGTTCTTCTATTTTCTTGGCGTCGGTCTTTCTACGGGACTCGATCTCAGGTATAATACTCTTATGATCCAGACCCGTCAAAAGAAATCCAATACCAACTGCCCCAAGAAACAAGAGCACGGTTAACCTCCGGACGTATAGGAGATTTATGGGTATCTGTCCATGGGTGCATGTGGTTACGACTACAAACAGTAAACTTGGCAGCAAGAGAAGTAGATAGCATGCGGCGGAGAATAGACGCCATCCTTTCATCTTTCGAGATCCTTCACCCTTGTATAATAGGTAAATCGTTGAAGCAGATATGGTCGCAGCATAAATTGCAAATTGGCCTTTGTTCGCAAGATCTGAAAGAACGAGTGGTTTGAAAAAAATCGGTGACATGAGGATCTGGAACCATATGGGCAACAGGGCCACAATGACAGACCAGAACAACCACCAAAATGATATCCGCCAAGGGAATCTCCCGGTATTTACTTGTGTCATCTTTGTTGCACCTCCTCTTTCAAGTACTAGTAGTTTCTAATAACAATCTCTTCGACCCGGTGTCTTTTTGGCTTACATGTGATCCAGCGCACTACAGACAATATCGCAATGTGCCAGTCCTTAAATAGTCCCATTATCTCATCTGTATGAGCATTGGAAATCATTACAAAACAGCCTTTCTTATCTAACTCGAATGCAACTTGAGACAACCTTATCTGGTCTTCATGCACAAATTTGTCTTTCGTATAATGGTTGAAGTTGGACGTTACGCTCAGAGGGGGATATGGGGGATCCATGTATATGAAATTGCCCTTTTGTGCCTCATTCAGTACAGTTTCATATGATCCGGTAAGAATTCTTGATTCTCTTAAAGTAGCGCTAGCCGCCAATAAGGTTTCCCTTGTTGGTAACGATGGCTTGAGTATGTGTCCGTAAGGAACATTGTATTTGCCTTGCCTGTTAACCCGAAAGATCCCGTTAAAAGATGTTTTATTGAGATAGATAAAACGCGCAGCCTGACTGTCTGAAAAGCGCAAGCGATTGAAATCATTTCTAATTTTTCTATAATTAGATTCACAATTATGACGAGAGAACTGCAATAAGTGTTCATACACTGTCATCGGTTTGGAGTGAACCCCTAAAACTGGACAAAATCACTTAGAGTTGTTAGAGTTCTGACAGGGCCAGTAAATCCCCGAAAGGGATCAAAAGGAGCCGGTCATGAGAAAGCCTAGAACCTTTACCAGTCAGTTCAAACGGGAAGTTGTAGAAGANCTNGTCAGTGGAACTACCGGACCAGCCCAACTTGCCCGGAGATACAACCTTTCCTCTGGACTTCTGTATCACTGGAAAAAACAGTACGCTCGGGGTAAGCTCAACAATGAGCCTACCGAGGAAGCTGCCCTCAGGGATCGAATGAGCCAACTGGAGCAGATGCTCGGTAGAGTTACCTTAGAGAATGAGTTTTTAAAAAAAGCCTTGCAGAACGCCCTCAGGGAACAGAGAGAAAAAGAGAGTTTATTGGTCACTACCGAGATCTTATCTCCAGCCTCCAAAGGGGGTGTGAGCTGATGAAGATGTCCCACAGCACCTTCTATTATCGAGGCAAAGAAAGGTCTTTTGAGNANCTNAAAGCTGAGGCAGACCTGAAGGATAAGATCGAGAANATTTGCCTGGACTGGCCCCGNTATGGCTACCGACGGGTGACCAAGCAGCTGCATCGAGAAGGCTGGATTGTCAACCACAAGAAGGTCCTGAAAATGATGCGGGAGAACGACCTTCTCTGCCGGGCGAGAAGACGAGAAGTGAGAACCACCAACAGTAACCACTCANATCGGGTATTCCCTAANCTCATNANNGATCTNNTCATCACTTCCATCAANCAGGTNTGGGTTTCGGATATCACCTACATTCGTNTCNNNACAGCCTTTGTCTATCTGGCNGTTATTCTGGATCTTCACTCCCGGAAGGTGATTGGATACAGTCTATCAAAAAATATTGATACATCACTTACCCTCTCAGCTTTACAAATGGCCATAAAGGACAGAGAACCACTTCCAGGCTGCATTCACCATTCAGATCAAGGGAT
>AQRW01000174.1 GCA_000402295.1 Candidatus Aerophobus profundus SCGC AAA252-L23 | reverse complement strand
AGATTGCTCAGTTTATCAGAAGACTGCGAGAGGAATAATCCTCATTCACTCATTTTTACAAGGGAAGGTAAAGGTAGAAGAAGGGTGGGTAGTGCTTTTTGGTGAGCCCCTGGGCCAAATGAACACTTACAGAGAGGTAAAATCTAGGTAGCTTATACTTTTATCTGAGTTGACCTCTGATTAGGCTCTTGTTTTTTCTCATTTTTCTCTCCATGACCCAATATGGCAATCTACTTTCAATTTCTCTGTGTTTTAACACGCGCCCCCTTGACAAAAAAATGGGAGCGAGTAAAATACATTGTGATAAATTTCACAAAGTATTTCACATACTAAAATGGAAACATACTATCTCACTAAACAGACATTCGCACAATTGCTCAAGTCTCTACTTGAGAATTATTCGACCTATGTTCCTTTCAAAAAGGGAGATTTCCTTTTCTATCAGCGTCTGACATCCGATAACCTCGAAGATATAGTTATTGATACCAATAGAGCTATTCATTCTATTAAATCATTTTTCCTGCCTCCCCAAGAGAAAGTAAGTGATTATTTTGGGCCGGAAAATCCTGTGTCTGAGCCAAGAAAAGCAATTGTGGGTGTAAAAGCTTGTGACTTAAAAGCACTCAAGATTCTGGATAGTGTTTACGCCAGCCGTGATTTTGGGGATTTTGAAGATTCTGGTTACCTCAAGAAAAGGAAACAAACTCTGATCATTAGCAGTGACTGCCTGGAACCTGATGAGAACTGCTTTTGTACTAATCTAAGGGGAACTCCTTATCCAAAGGAGGGATTCGACTTGAATCTTTCATCCGTTGCGGGTGGTTTTGTGGTAGAGCCTGGTTCAGAAAAAGGAGAGAAAATTATCCAGGAGCAGGCAACTATTTTCCGAGAGGCAAAAAAACCAGAATTAGAGGAGCGGGAGAAAAACAGGCAGAGAGTCAGCACCCAGGTTAAGAAGAATAATCAGGAATTTCAGGTAGAAAAACCCTACCGAGAGATTGTTAAGGACAGTTATGGCTGTGAGACCTGGAGTCGGTACGCTGAAACCTGTGTTGACTGCGGCGGATGCAACGAAATCTGCCCTACCTGTCGTTGTTTTCTCCTTCACGATGGGAAAAAAGGTGAGCAATTTGAAAGAACCCGTCTCTGGGATGCCTGTTTGCTCACCGGTTTTGCCCGGGTAGCCGCGGGTGCCAATCCACGTCCCCATCTTCACCAGAGATTCAGCAACCGTCTGTTCTGCAAACTTTACTTTTTCCCCCAGAATATTAATTTGGATGCTTGTACCGGTTGTGGCAGATGCATTGCTGTCTGCATAGGTAAAATAGATATGAGAAAGGTAATCAAAGACCTGGAGCAAGAAACCAAGGTTTCAGCCATCAAAAAATGAACAATTTGTATAAACCTATAAAAACTAAAATTGCTCAGGTTATTACTGAGACTCCCAATATAAAAACATTCATTCTTAAGCCGGAGGAAAAACTCGAATTTAAGGCTGGCCAATTCATTCAATTGACCGTACCTGGGGTGGGAGAAGGTCCCTTCACCCCTTCCTCATCTCCCTACGAGAAAGAACAGCTCGAGGTTACCATAATGAAAGTGGGCAGAGTAACCAACGCCTTGCATAAGCTGAAAGAAGGTGATATTGTCGGACTAAGAGGCCCCTTCGGCAAGGAATATCCCTTATCTCGTTTTGAGAACAGAGAACTTTTGATTGTGGGAGGTGGAGTGGGTCTGGCCCCCTTGAGAGCCCTATTTCTCTCCCTGACTCACCAGTTGGACAAATACAAGAAAATCATTTTCTGCTGTGGAGCCAGGACACCTGAGGATTTTCTCTACAAGAAGGTAGTATTGGGTGACTGGCAAACCTCTTTTACAGAAAAGGTTTCTTTCCGGATTACCGTGGATCAAGGTGATGATACCTGGAAAGGAAACATGGGCTTGGTAACTACCACCTTAGACGGACTCGATTCCGAGATTGAGAACATCTCTGATAGCCTGGCCGTAGTTTGTGGTCCTCCGGTAATGATGAAATTCGTCACCCTGAAGCTCTTAGACATAGGATACAAGCCCCCGGCTATTTATCTTTCTATGGAAAAGAATATGTCCTGTGGCATTGGTAAATGTGGCCACTGTCAGATGGGAAAATACCTGGTTTGCCGGGACGGTCCTGTCTTCACTTATGAACAGGTAATGGACCTACCGGCCATATGGGACTGAGAGATTGACAAAATGAAGCGACTTTTCATTGACCTTGATTTGTGTGCTCGTTGTGATGAGGAATGCCATCTTAAGTGCAGTTATCCTTATCACCCGGATAATAACGGAATGCTTAGCCTGAGAGAATGGCTGACTTTTCAGCTTGTCTGCCGAAGATGCGAGGGAGCTCCCTGCGTGGAAGCCTGTCGCTACGACGCTCTGGAAAGGCTGGAGGATGGCCTGATAAAAAGACACAACTTTATGTGTGTTTCCTGCAAGTCCTGTGCCGTGGCCTGTCCCTTTGGTACCATATTCTTCGAAATCCTGCCCTTTCTCACCTTTACCTGTGATTTGTGCCAGGGAAGATTAAAAGAAGGAGAGAAACCTGTTTGTATGAGAGCCTGTCCCCGGGGAGCTTTGAAATATGGAGACTTCGAGCCAAATGAGGCTCAAAATCAGCATCTTATTGGGGACGTGGTAGCACAAATGACCCCCTGGAAAAAAGAATTAAAAGAGAAAGCTAAAAGTTAATTAAGGAGAAGTAATGGAGGCTTGGCGAACAGTCGCTTTCTTCCTGGTTTTCCCTGGTTTCCTCTTTACTGCTGTGGCGGGATTGTTGGCCGGCTGGATAGATAGAAAAATCACCGCTCGCTTACAGTGGAGAGTGGGACCACCCTGGTACCAGAATTTCGTGGACGTAATTAAGCTCTTGGGAAAGGAAACCATCTTGCCTCGGGATGCTCGAAGGACCGGATTCTTAGCCGCGCCTCTAATTGGCCTGGTAGGAGTAACCCTGGTATCTCTGATTCTCTGGCAAGCAAACTTTTATCCGGAAAGCTCTTTCCTGGGTGACAGTATTGTAATTATTTATCTGGCTATGCTTCCCTCTCTGGCGGTGATACTGGGAGGTTCTGCTTCCGGGAATCCTTTGGCTGCTCTGGGGGCCAGTCGCGAAATGAAGCTGGTTCTGGCTGATGAACTACCCTTCATCATTGCCATTTTTACCCCTCTGGTGAGAATCGGCAGTATCAAAATAGGCTCCATCGTTCAATATCAGTGGGCTAACGGGATGATGTTTACCCATCATCTATCCTCCTTTATTGCTCTGATAGTCGCCTTCGTTTGCATGCAAGCCAAACTCACTTTAGCTCCTTTTGACATTCCGGAAGCGGAACAGGAAATTATGGCCGGGCCTTACATTGAATATTCGGGGCCTCCTTTGGCTATTTTCAAACTAACTCGGGCTATGTTACTTTTCACTCTTCCGGTTCTCCTCATTGTTGTCTTCGCCGGAGGAATAAGACTTCAAGGTTTATCCGCTCTTTGGTTCATAATCAAGTACCTGGTCTTACTATTATTGATTATCATAGTGAAGAACACCAATGCTCGCTTGAGAATTGATCAGGCTTTGAGATTTTTCTGGGGGCGAATGCTTCCTCTGTCTATTCTGGGATTTGTGCTGGCTTTGATAGGAGTGTAAGAATGTCTAAACTCTGGGCTTTGAAGAAGTCCATCTGGGTTTTTCATCTATCCAGTGCTTCCTGCAATAACTGTGACATCGAGGTCTTGGATTGTCTAACCCCCAGGTATGACCTGGAACGGTTTGGGATTGTTCTGGTGGGAAGTATCCGTCACGCTGACGTCATCTTAGCCAGCGGAGCCATAACCAGAAAGGCCCTTCCCCGGATAAAAGCCGTCTATCAGCAGATGCCCGAGCCCAAATTGGTGGTAGCCGTAGGTAACTGTGCTTGTAGTGGATGCATTTTTCGTGATAGCTATAATGTAGTGGGACCTTTTGATAAGCATCTACCAGTGGCCGCCTATATCCCTGGCTGTCCTCCCAAACCGGAAGCGATTATTGATGGTATGATCAAGCTACTTCAGAGTTTGGACCACCGATAGGTGCTCACAGATTGAGAAGACCTAAGGAGGTTCTTGGTGCCTAAGACTATCCACCAGGATGTATTAGAGAACTTCAAAAAGAAGTTCAAAGATAAGATAATTGACTGGCAGGAGAAATCTCTCCAGAGACATTATGTTAATATGAATCCTAAATATATTGTGGAAGTGGCTCGCTTCCTCTCGGAAAAGCAAAAAGCCAGATTTGTCATCGCTACGGGAATAGATACTCCTCAGGGAATGGAAATTCTTTACCATTTTTCCTTCGACCAACTGGGTAAAATACTCACGGTGAGAGTTCTCCTCCCCAAAAACGAGTATCAAATCGAGTCACTGGCTACTCACATTCCGGCTGCTGTCTGGATAGAGCGGGAAATATGCGAACTGTTTGGGGTGAAATTCCTCAATCACCCAGACCCCCGGCACCTACTCTTAGCCGAGGACTGGCCCGAGGGAGAATACCCCTATAGGATAAAAAATGGCTAAAAAGACTACTGTTACCAAGAAAACCATCATTCCCATTGGACCCTATCACCCCCTGCAAGAGGAACCGGAGTTCTTCGAACTCCAGGTGGAAGGGGAAAAGGTGGTGGACATCACCGTTCATGTTGGGTACAACCATCGGGGGATTGAGAAACTGGCCGAAGGGAAAACTTTTGACCAGATGGTCTTTCTGGTAGAAAGAATCTGCGGCATCTGCTCCACCTCACATCCTATTGCTAACTGCAATGCTACTGAAGACCTGATCGGAATAGAGATTCCTGACCGGGCCAAATACATTCGCAGCATCGTGGGAGAACTGGAAAGACTGCACTCGCATCTCCTCTGGGTTGGTTTAGCTGGCCATTTCTTGGGCTACAACACTCTCTGGATGTGGGTGTGGAAGTACCGAGAGCCCATTCTCAATATCTTTGAAGAAGTCACCGGGAACAGGAATCACTATGCTATGATGACCCCGGGTGGGGTTCGGCGAGATATCAAAGAGGAGCAGATTCCTCACCTCTTGGCTGTCCTGGACGAGGCTGAGAAAAAAATCGGAATGATCACCCGGGCCGCCCTGGATGATCCGGTTTTAGCCGCTCGCCTCAAAGGAATCGGGGTACTGACCAAAGAAGATGCTATTAGATACGGCGCTTTGGGTCCCATAGCTCGGGCCTCGGGGATAGATATTGATGTGCGGCGGGATGAGCCTTACGCGGCTTACGATCTGGTTGAGTGGAATGTCATCACCCAAGAGGAAGGAGACGTTTTTGCCAAAACCGTAGTGAGACTCCTGGAATGTTTTGAATCCATAAAGATTATCCGCCAATGTCTGAACAAATTAAAAGTGATAAAGGGAGAGATACTTACCAGAATTAAAGATATCCCTCCGGGAGAGGGGATAGGCCGTCATGAGGCTCCTCGGGGAGAAACATTTCATTATGTTCGTTCCGATGGCTCCAATACTCCTGTTCGTCTCAAGGTTCGAGCGCCAACTTATATGAATCTTCCTACTTGTGAGGCCACCGTCCCGGGAGAAAGTGTGGCCGACGCCGCTATTATTCTGGCCTCCATTGACCCCTGCTATTGCTGCACTGAGAGATGGGTCAAGGTTGTGGATGCTAATACCGGTAAAATTGTCTCGGACTGGGACAATCTCCTCAGACTATCCCGGAAAAAGACTGAGAAGATTAGAAGACATTGGAGAAGATGAATGGCTGAGGTTTTTCTTGTTCTAAGCATTGTTGTTCCCCTGCTGGGTTCCTTTGTCTGCTTGATACTACCCCAGAGAGTACGGGGCTGGTGGGCCGTGGCTGTAATCAGCGCAGCTTTCCTCTTTTCTTTGTTTCTCCTGGGACCTATACTGAGTGGTGTCCGACCGACGGTCAAACTCTTCCCCCCGGTCAACAATTTTTTCCAGTTGTCCTTCCTCGGCGATGGAATCAGCCTGATTTTCTCCCTGGTTTTTGCCTTCATCGGACTCATTGCTCTCATCTATTCACTCGCCTATATGAGGGACGAGGAAAATCAGCGAGAGTACTACTTTATGACTACCCTGATGATTGCTTCCCTGATTGGGGTAGTTTTCTCTAATAACCTCATTTTGTTTTACATTTTCTGGGAAATTGCCGCCTTGACCACCTGGAGACTAATTGGTTTTTATCGAGAAAAACAGGTGGTAATGATCGCTGACAAAGCTTTCCTGATGACCTTTCTGGGGTCTTCCTTCATGTTAATGGGATTTGTCCTTCTCTTCCAGAACACAGGGACCCTAAGCCTGGCTCAATTAAGGGGTACAGAGGTGACCCATCTCAATACAGCGCTCTTTTTCATCTTCCTGGGTATAGTTGCCAAATCGGCTATTTTGCCCCTACACACCTGGCTACCCGATGCTCACCCGGTAGCCCCATCTCCAATGAGTGCCATACTCTCGGGAATAGAAGTTGAAGTTGGTCTCTATGCTTTCCTGCGATTGTTTGGAGATACCTTCGGTATCTTCTGGAACTGGATTCTTATCCTGGCAGTGGTCTCCTCACTAATTGGCGCTGGTGCTGCTCTTTTAGCTAAGGACATCAAGAGAATTATTGCCTATTCTACCGTATCCCAGGTGGGTTATATTCTGATCGGGTTTGCCTTGCTCAACCAAATTGGTCTGGTAGCCGGTCTTCTTTATTACATTACCCACGCCCTGGGAAAAGCCGGGCTGTTCTTAGGTGCAGGTGCAGTGGAGAGAAAATTCAAGGAGCGAGACATCACCCGTCTGGGTGGTTTAATTAAGACAGCACCTGCTTTGGGAATTGGATTCTTATTTTGCAGCTTTTCCATCATGGGACTCCCTCCCTTCGGAGGATTCTACGCTAAATTGATGGTAATAATGGCCGCAGTGGAAACCGGACACTTCTGGATTGCTACTCTGGCCATAGTTGCAGCCATTTTGACCATGCTCTATCTCTTTCGCCTCTTTAACGGCATTTTTTTGGGCCAGGCAAGAATCTCTGGGAAAGGTACCATTAGTAAGGTAATGGTCGGCTGCGTGGTGTTACTGGGGATCATCTCTTTAGCGATTGGCCTCTTTATGGGACAGGTCTCCACTTTGCCCAGTATAGCGGCCTCTCAAATATTTAAGTAAGGGGAAAGAATGAACGCCAATATTTTGCTTTTTTCCATTTTCCTACCCATTACAACCGGGGGTTTCTGTCTCTTAGTCCCTACTAAAAGGGTAAAGGAAACAATAACTGTAGCTGTTACCCTAATTAACCTTATTTTAGCCGTGGTCATATTCTTAGCCCGGGATCTGATTTTCAGTACGCCCTGGATTACCTCTCTCAACATTAATTTCTCGCTGAGAAGCTACTCCTTCTCCTCATTCATCCTACTTTTTATCACTCTTTTCGCCTTCCTAATTTCTCTTTATTCCATCAAGTTTATGAAAGGAAAATCTCGGCTGCGGGAGTATTATGCTTACTTTCTCTGGACACTAGGAGCTTCCTGTGGAGCCATCCTGGCCAGTAACATGGTTGTCTTTCTTTTTTTCTGGGGAACTCTGGGCCTGCTTCTCTATGCTTTTCTCTCGCTGGGGTCGGCTCGCCTTTCCCTTAAGGGATTCTTCACTGTGGGTGCAGCTGACTTCGCCTTAATTTTGGGAATGCTCTTCTTGCACAAACTCTCCGGTCATCTGGAAATGACACAAATATCCGGGATTTCTCTGAGCAGTGGACTGGCTATCTCAGCCTTTGTTCTTCTAACTATAGGAGCCCTGGCCAAGGCAGGAGCTATGCCCTTCCACACCTGGATACCGGATGCTTCCCAGGAGGTTCCTCTGCCCTTCATGGCCCTGCTACCCGCATCATTAGATAAACTTCTGGGAATCTACTTCCTCACCAGAATATGTCTTGATTTCTTCAAACTAATCCCCAACTCCGGCTTGTCTATTTTGCTGATGATTATTGGTTCACTGACTATCGTGGTAGCGGTAATGGCGGCCCTGGTACAGCACGATCTCAAGAAACTACTTTCCTATCACGCCATAAGCCAAGTGGGATACATGGTTTTGGGAATAGGAACCGGTATTCCTCTGGCTATGGCCGGGGGTATATTCCATATGGTTAATCATGCTATTTATAAATCTTCTCTTTTTCTGGGAGGGGGAGCAGTGGAGTATCGGGCCGGAACCACTGATCTTGACAAACTGGGAGGTCTGGCCCATACGATGCCCATAACTTTTATTACTTTCCTAATTGCTGCTTTCTCGATTTCCGGAGTGCCTCCTTTTAACGGTTTCTTTTCCAAATGGATGATTTATCAGGGAGTTATCCAGGGTGGCTTACAGGGACCGGCTGGGGGAAGTCTCTGGATTGTGTGGCTGACTGCCGCCATGTTTGGAAGTGCTCTCACTCTGGCTAGTTTTATGAAGTTGATTCACGCCATTTTTCTGGGAACCTCAGCCCAGAAGTCTGGAACAACAGTTCAAAATTCTCTGGTTGACCCGGAATTTTCCATGAGCTTTCCTATGATCGTTCTGGCCGCGCTCTGCGTTATTTTCGGCATTTTTGCCTACGCCATACCTCTTCGTCTCTTTGTGTTTCCTGCGGTTCCTGCCCTGACCGGACCTGTCACCTGGTTGGGCTTCTGGAAGCCGGATATGACTACTTTGCTCATTATAATCGGCCTCATTGGGGGAGGAATAATCTATCTATCTACTAAGGTGCGAGGATTCCGTGAAAGTGCTCCCTACGTTGGAGGAGAAGAAGTGACTGCCCAGATGAAGGTAAGTGGGGTCGAGTTTTATGATACAGTTCGAGATTTGACAGGATTAAGGTATTTGTACCGGGCGTCAGAAAAAGGATTACTCGACATTTACCAGGGTACCTTGCAGTTCACCCGGGCAATAGCGTACTTTTTGCTGGGACTTGATCGGTTAGTGGACTATATGTGGCGAGGATTGGCTTACGTTGTACTCCTGGCTGGTGAGGGAATTTCCCTCTTGCATACGGGAGTTCTCCATACTTACTTGGCCTGGTCTCTATTGGGATTAGTATTACTACTACTGTTGTTCCTACACTAATTGATAAAGGGCCTGATGTAGTGAGGAATTTCGCTCATCAAGTCCAAAAAAGAGGTTCAACAGACCGAATCCTACAGGAGTTGATTATGTGGGAAATTTATTCCTTGGCTATTTTGATGATTGCCGGTTCACTGGTGGCCGTGCACACCCGCTACCTTATTTCAGCAGTGGTTTCTCTGGCAGTAGTGGGATTAGTACTTTGCGTGGCCTTTCTTTATCTGCAGGCTCCGGACCTGGCCATTACTCAGATTGTGGTGGAAGTTATTGCGCTCATAATCTTGATAAGAGCCACCGGGATGGAGCGAGACTTGCTGGAAATTAGAGGTAGACGGGAAGTTTTTGCCTTATTCTCCATAATTCTCTTTATCGGGATTTTTGCTCTCTTTGCTTATCAAGCGCTATCTTATCTACCTGAATTTGGTTCACCCTTGATGAGTGTTTCTAAGTACTATCTCAGCAACGGGTTGAAACTAACCGGCTCGGCTAATCTGGTCACCTCAATAATTCTGGATTTTCGGGCTTACGACACCCTGGGAGAGACTACAGTTTTGTTCACCGCAATCCTGGGGGCAATAGTAGTCCTGAGAAAAGTCGGAAGGAAGCGGAAAGAATGAAAAACAGAAAAGAAGCGGGAATGACCTTAATCGTAAAGACCATCGCTAAGTTTACCTGCCCTTTGATTATCCTCTTTGGTATATATATGGTTCTACACGGTCATCTCAGCCCGGGAGGAGGTTTTCCGGGCGGAGTGATAATTGCCTCAGCCTTTATTTTGCTTACTATCAGTTTCGGCAAGGAAACCGCTTTTCAGAAATTGAAGAATTCTACTGCCGCCGTTCTGGAAAGTTTAGGTGCCCTGATATTTCTTGTTATTGCTCTTCTGGGAATGATCGTTGGAGGATGGTTCTTTGTGAATGTCCTTCCCAAGGGTATCCCTCTAACCATAACCAGTGCCGGTTTTATTCCTTTTTCCAACATTGCTATCGCTCTCAAGGTGAGTGGTGGAATTTTTGGTGTTTTCATAGTTATGGTCATGTTTCGACTAAAGGGGAAATGAGGAGAATAAAATGATATTTTTCCTGTCGTTTTGTATTTTCATAATTGGACTCTACTGCGTAATAACCAGAAAGAATCTCCTGAAAATTGTCATGGGAATAGTAATTATGGAGTACGCAGTCAATTTCTTTTTAGTCCTGCTGGGATACAAAATGGGAGGAATTGCCCCCATCATCACCCAAGAGGAAGTAGAAGTAGGTAGGTTTGTGGACCCTCTGCCCCAAGCATTGGTACTTACTACCATCGTTATTAGCATAGCTACTTTAGCCTTTATGGTTTCTCTAGTGGTAAGAATATACCAGCGGTACCACACCTTTGATGTCACCCAAATCAAAAAACTAAGAGGTTAGAAAAATGAGCATCATCCCGCTATTTGTGGCTATTCCTCTGGGAGCAGCTTTTGTGGTTGTACTTTTTGGCGAGAAGAGACAGCGAGCCGCCGATATTCTCACTAACCTCGTAACTGTCACTTTGACTATTCTTGCCTTTGTCTTAATCTCTCCGGTGGGTAAGGAAAAAATTTTCATCTACACTATGGGAAAATGGCCTCCACCTCTGGGAATCAATCTGGTTCTGGATGGTTTGAGCCTTTTAATGTTGATTACTATTAATCTATTCGCTTTCCTGGCCACTTTCTACTCCATTAGCTACATGGATCGTTTTACCGCCAAAACAAAATTCTACAGCTTATTTATGCTTATGTTGGCCGGGATGAACGGGGTGGTTCTCACCGGTGATTTCTTCAATCTCTTTGTCTTTCTGGAGATAGCTTCCATCGCCTCTTACGCTCTGGTAGCCTTTGGTGTTGAGGCTGAAGAATTGGAGGCTTCCTTCAAATACATGGTTATGGGTTCGGTGGCTTCTATCCTAATTCTTTTCGCCATCGGTCTGCTTTATGGTCTTACCGGAAGTCTCAATATGGCTGACATAGCTCGTATTATCCAAGGTAAGAACACTCTTCTCATTAGATTCGCTCTGGTTCTTTTTATAGCCGGATTTGGTCTTAAGGGAGCTGTAATGCCTTTTCACGCCTGGCTTCCCGACGCTCATCCCAGTGCTCCTGCTCCCATTTCGGCCATGCTCTCAGGGGTATTAATCAAGGCTCTGGGTCTTTACACCATAATGAGAGTATTGTTTAACGTATTTGGAATAACTCCACAGATTTCCTGGACTCTGATGATTCTGGGATGTGTCTCTATGATTGGAGGAGGATTACTGGCTATCAAGCAGAGTGATTTTAAGAGACTTTTGGCCTATTCGTCAATTTCCCAAATTGGTTATATTTTGATAGGTATCGGCTGCGGTAACTACTGGGGAATCATGGGAGCTCTCTTCCATCTTTTTAATCATGCTTCCTTTAAGTCATTACTTTTTTTGAATTCAGGAGCGGTGGAATTTTCCACCGGAACGAGAAAACTAGAAGAAATGGGAGGGTTGAGTAAAGTTATGCCGGTAACCGGAGCTACCTCAACGGTAGGTTCTCTTTCCATTTCTGGAATCCCACCCTTCAATGGATTCTGGAGCAAACTTTTTATTATCATTGGGCTGGTGCAGGCTGGGAGATTTGCTCTTACGGTAGTAACCATTCTGGTTTCCGTACTTACCCTGGCCTATTATCTGAAAGTTCAGAGATTAGCCTTCTTCGGAAAATTAAAAGAGAGATGGAGCAAAATTCGGGAAGTTCCTAAGCCTATGTGTTTCTCAATGATTGTCCTGGCCATAATCTGCCTGGGAGTGGGAATCTTCTTTTATCCAGTAATGAAAGTACTACTGGAGCCGGCCGTAGCTGTCCTGCAGGAAGGAACAAAGTACGGTGCTCTGGTTCTGGGAGGCTAAGATGAAAAAGGTTGTTCTCTTCATCATTTGTTTTATCTGCTGGTTGCTTTTGACCTGGACCTTGTATATTCCGGCCCTGTTGATAGGTTTAGCTGTGTCTATTCTTACTGCCTGGTGGTTTGCTGATTTATTCGTCCAACATTCCCGGCAGTTTTTTCAAATTAAGCGCTGGCTTTACCTTTTGTATTATATCCCGCTATTGACCTACTATGTTATTTTGGCTAACTTCGATGTCGCCTATAGGGTACTTCATCCCAAACTTCCCATCAACCCAGGAATTGTTAAGGTTAAGACCACTCTCTCCACTGCCACGGGAAGAGTAGCTCTGGCTAACTCAGTCACCTTGACCCCGGGCACTTTGACCGTAGAACTGACTGATGACGGATACCTCTATGTACACTGGATTAACGTAACAACCATAGACGTTGAAGAAGCTACCCGAAAAATTATCAGCCGGTTTGAGCCTGTTCTCAAGGAGATATTCGGATGATCTTGGGTCTTCCCTTGGTTTTCGCTGTTCCTTTGATTATTGCTTGTTTTTTGTGCCTTTACCGTGTTTTTCGTGGACCAACCGCCGCAGATAGAATTGTGGCCGTGGACATTCTGGGAATTCTGGTGGTGGGATTTGCTGCTCTCTTTACCGTCTATACTGCCAGAAGCTATTTCATGGATATCGGGATTGCCTGGGCCCTCTTGGGATTCATTGCCACCTTGACCCTGGCTAAGTATCTGGAGGGAAAAAACTTCGATGAATGAAATAATCGCCATAGTGGGCAAAATAATCATTGGCATTGGAGTATATTTTGACCTGCTAGGTTGTATCGGTCTGGTAAGGCTTCCCGATGTTTACAACCGCCTGCAAGCGGCCACTAAGTGTGTAACCCTGGGAACCTGTTTTATCCTTTTTGGGACCTTTTTGAGCGCCGGTTTTCTCTGGAAAACTATTCTGGCTATTCTATTCGTAGTTCTGAGCTCTCCCACGGGAGCTCACGCCATTGCTCATGCAGCTCACTGGTCAGGAATCAAACTCTGGGAAAAAAGTGTGGTGGACAAGTACCAGGAAGAAAAATAAATCAATTCAGGGATAATTACTGCCTAGATTACTCTGAGATAACCACGTCGAGGAAGAAAATGAAATATCCCAAACTCAGGGAGCTAAGAGAAGCTTTCACTGCTCTAATCAAAGGGCCCTATACTACCAAATTTCCCAAAGAGGCCGCGCCGGCCGCGCCGGGCTATCGGGGGAAACCCGAATTTCAGCCTGATTATTGTGTAGTTTGTGGAGCTTGCGCTAATGTGTGTCCGTCAAAAGTGATAGAAATAGAGGAAGGTTTAGCTCCCCGGGGAAAGAGAAAAATGATCCTTCGTTACGATCGTTGTATCTTTTGTGGAGAATGTGAAAGAAACTGTCTCACAGAAAAAGGAATTCACCTTACCGGCAAATACGACCTGGCGGTCCTGGACAGAAAACTATGTGTGGAAGAAATAGAGGATGATCTTATTTTTTGTGAACATTGCCAGGCACCGGTCACTACCAGAAAACACCTTAATTGGTTGGTAGAAAAACTGGGACCTTATGTTTTTTCCAACCCTAATCTGTTTATGGCCTCACATCGGGAATTAGAACTTCTTGAGAAAACTAGACCGGACAGGAAAGAACAACCTCTGGAGCGCTCAGATTTCCTCAAAATCCTCTGCCCCAAATGCCGCAAACAGCTCACCCTAAAGGAAGAATGGGGGCAACAGACTCAATAGGAATCTATTTAGTCCTTCTCTGCTAACAAACTAATTTCATAGGATCACTCTTATGAGCAAAATTATTACTGAGGCTAACCAGCTCAAGAGATATTCTATCAGGGTAAAAGGAATCGTTCAAGGAGTTGGTTTTAGACCTTTCATCTATTCTCTGGCCTTAAAATACCAGCTCAGCGGATATGTACTTAACGATACTTCCGGAGTAAAAATGGAGATAGAGGGTCCGGAGGGTCACCTCAAGAGCTTTCTCCAGCAAATAAAAAATAATGCCCCTCCCCTGGCCATTATTGAAACTATAGAGCATAAGGAACTTCCCTTTTCAGGGTACCGGCAGTTTCAAATTAAAGAGAGTCAAGGAGAGAGAAACAGATTTACCCCCCTTTCTCCGGATATTTCCCTCTGCCCGGACTGTCTAAGGGAACTGCTTGACCGAGATAACCGTCGCTTCGAATACCCCTTTATCAATTGTACCAATTGTGGGCCTCGCTTCACCATTATCCAGGATATTCCTTATGATCGCTCCAGGACAACTATGAAAACCTTCCGGATGTGTGTTGATTGTCAGAATGAATATGATAATCCGGCCGATCGGCGATTCCACGCTCAACCCAATGCCTGCCCGGTCTGTGGGCCCCAAATAGAGCTTTACCAGAGCGGAAGGAAGAAAATAATCACTTCTCAGCCTCTGGAGGAAACTGTCCACTTTCTCAGAGAAGGAAAAATTGTAGCCGTCAAGGGATTGGGGGGCTTCCATCTAGCCTGTGACGCTACCAATGTATCGGCGGTAAAGAAACTGAGGAAGAGAAAATACCGTGAGGATAAACCTTTTGCTCTTATGGCACCCAACCTCGAATCTGTTAAGTCCTTCTGCTTGATCAGTCCGGAGGAGGAAAAGTTACTCACCTCTCCTCGTCGGCCAATTCTACTTCTTAGTAAGAAAGCTGACTGCTCCCTACCCCGGGAAATTGCTCCTCACCATAAATATCTGGGAGTAATGCTTCCCTACACCCCTCTGCACTATCTTTTATCCAGGAAAATCGAGCGACCCCTAATAATGACCAGTGGAAATATCAGTGACGAGCCCATTGTTTATAAAAACAAGGAGGCTTTCTCCCGTCTGGGGAAAATTGCCGATTTCTTCCTTATTCATAATCGGAAAATCCATCTAAGATGTGACGATTCGGTAACTAGAATTTTCCGGGGGCAAGAAATGATTATCCGTCGCAGTCGGGGATATGTTCCCCAGCCCTTAAAGTTGAAGGTTTTCTTTGAGCCTCATATTTTGGCGGTGGGAGGTCATTTGAAAAATACTTTCTGCCTGGCCCGGGAAAATTATGCTTTTCTTTCTCATCATATTGGGGATCTGGAGAATCTTAGTGCTTTAATTTCTCTGGAAGAAGGAATAAAACACTTTCTGAAAGTATTTCATTCTCAGCCCCGGATTATAGCTTGTGATTTACATCCGGATTACCTTTCCAGTAAATTTGCTCAGGAATATGTCCGGGCCAGAAAGGGAACCCGTCTTATTCCGATTCAACACCACCACGCCCATCTAGTCAGCCTTTTAGCCGAGCAAGGACTCTTGAATGAGAAAGTTATCGGGGTGGCCTTTGACGGCTCGGGATTGGGAGACGATAATACCATTTGGGGCGGCGAGTTCCTGGTGGCTGACCTTACTCAATACTTTCGGATAGCTCATTTGAAATATATACCTCTGCCCGGAGGAGAAAAAGCTATTAAAGAACCCTGGCGCATGGCCGTTTCCTACCTGTATCGCATTTACGGAGAAGAATGTTTTCCTCTGGCCCAACATCTCCTTTACGGAGTTGAGCACAAACACATTGGTCTTTTAATAAAAGTTATAAAGGGAAAAATAAATACCCCCCTGACTTCGTCTATGGGTAGACTATTTGATGCAGTTTCCGCCCTAATTGGTCTGAGGAAAAAGATAAATTATCTGGGACAGGCCGCCGTGGAATTAGAAATGATCTCCCGGGAAGGAGAAAAAGGAGTTTATTCCTACGACATCCTGGAATTACCGAATAAACTAATTATCGATCCTGACCCAATGATTGTTGACATTGTCTCAGATCTTGATAAAAAGATAAGCAAAGAAATTATCTCGGCCCGTTTTCACAATACCATTGCCCATATAATTTTGAAAGTCTCCAAGAAAATTCGAGATAGAACCGGACTTAGGAAAGTAGCCTTGAGCGGGGGAGTTTTTCAAAATATTTATCTTTTGGAAAAGGTCTGTCCCTGGTTAAAAAAAGAGGGATTCCAGGTATATCTCCATTCGCGGGTACCGGCTAACGACGGAGGTATTTCTCTTGGACAGGCTCTAATAGCTCATTTCAGGAAAGGGAAATAAATGTGCTTGGCTGTACCAGTAAAGATAATCTCCATCGAAGATAAGATGGGCTTGGCTCAGGTAGGAGAAGTAAAAAGAAAGATCTCCCTAATTCTCCTTGATGAGGTAGCAATAGGAGATTGGGTTCTCCTGCATGCCGGATTTGCTATCAGTAAAATCAAGGAAAAGGAAGCTCAGGAAATTATCTCACTTTTCCAGGAAATGGGAGGCCAATAAGGTTCTTCTGGTTCGTATGGTTCTTCTGGTTCGTTACAGTCTTGGGAGGCTGACTTCACCTCAAGTAATCGGAAGACTACCTTCTTTTGTCATTGCGAGCCTGCTCAAAGCAGGGGTGGCCATCCGCCAAGCGTCACGAGGTTGCCAAAGACAATCGTGGTGATCTTGTTTTTGAAATGGGATAGACAATGAGGAATTTTTTTTGGCGAAGGTAAAGTGGTAGCCGCAGGCTTTAGCCGGCGAAAAACAAGCGCAACCTAAAGGTGGCGGCTACCTTTATGAAAGCTAAACTATTACACCAAATTATGAGATTGGTAAATGAAATACGCCAGTGAATTCCGGGAACGACAAGCTGCGGAACAATTAGGCGGAAAGATTCGCCATCTGATGGGCAATATCGGCCGAAAAATAACCTTGATGGAGGTATGTGGGACTCACACCATGGTTATTTTTCGATACGGTATCCGCCAGCTTCTACCGGATAAATTACAGCTTCTTTCTGGTCCGGGATGTCCGGTTTGTGTAACTCCCAATCTCTATTTGGACAAAGCAATTATCTACTCCTCTAAGAACAATGTTATCATAACTACCTTTGGAGATATGCTCAGGGTCCCTGGCTCAAAATCTTCTCTGGCCGGTGAATCTTCCCGGGGAGCCCAAATAAAAGTAGTTTATTCAAGTTTAGAATCTCTTAGAATAGCCCAGGATAATCCAGAGAAAGAAATAATATTCTTGGCTGTTGGTTTTGAAACCACCGCCCCCACCATAGCTGCATCTATCTTAATGGCCCAGGAAAGAAATCTTTCCAATTATTTCGTACTTTGTGCTCATAAGTTAATACCTCCAGCCATGCAAGCTCTAATAGAAATGGGGGAACTGAAAGTTGATGGTTTTCTCTGCCCCGGACACGTAAGCACAATAATTGGGAGCGAGGTTTATCAATTTCTCTGCCAGGATTACGGAATTCCCTGTGTAGTGGCGGGGTTTGAACCTCTGGATGTTCTTCAGACAATTTATATGCTTCTCTCACAAATCAAAGCTGGAGAGGCTAAAGTAGAAAATGAGTATAAGAGAGTAGTTTCTCCCCAGGGGAACCCCAGAGCTCTTGAGCTTACGGAACAAGTCTTTGAGACGGCCGATTCCTCCTGGCGAGGTCTGGGCAAGATCAAAAACAGTGGCTTGAGAATCAGAGATGCTTACGCTCAGTTTGATATTGAAAGAAAGTGGCCTCTGGAGATGGAAGAAGAAACGCCAAATCCCGGGTGTATCTGTGGCCAAATTTTGCGCGGGCTTAAGACACCCCCGGATTGTTCCCTGTTTGGTAAAACATGTCGTCCAGACCACCCGGTCGGTCCCTGCATGGTTTCCCAAGAAGGAACCTGTGCTGCTTATTACCGCTATGGACAGTCGCTACCGTCTAAGGTCTTACAGTCTTAGAGTCGTTGCGTCTATGAAATTCATTGCACAAGAGAAGAACAGAGTATAAAGAGTATCGGGGGAGTGAAGGAGAATCTCCCTCAAAGAGAATAGAGACTCTCAATGGAAGAAAGAATTATGATGGGTCATGGAAGCGGGGGAGAACTAACCCACCGGTTAATCAAGGAAATATTCTTGAAAAACTTTGATAATGAGATACTGGCTGAACTGAAGGATTCGGCTGTTTTTGACTATCAACAGTGCCACTGGGCTTTTACCACTGATTCCTACGTCATCAAGCCCTTGTTTTTCCCCGGGGGGGACATTGGAAAATTAGCTATTTGCGGAACAATTAACGATCTGGCCGTGGTGGGGGCAAAACCTCTTTATGTCTCCTGCGGCCTCATTATCGAAGAAGGTCTGGAAATATCCTTACTTAAAAAAATCATTGGTTCTATGAAAAAAGCGGCCCAGGAAGCGGAAGTGAAAGTAATCACCGGTGATACCAAGGTGGTTGAATTCACTGGTTTCGGAGGTCTATTTATTAACACCAGCGGAATTGGGGTTGTCCCCAAAGAGGTCAAACTGTCCATTGAACGCATCAGGGTGGGAGATAGAATTATTATTAACGGAACCCTGGGGGATCATACTATGGCGCTAATTTCTCAGCGGAAGGAATTTGATTTTCAAACAAATTTACTCAGTGATTGTGCCTCTCTTTATCACCTCATTACCCAGACTATGCAGGTCTCCACTGGAATAAAAGCGATGCGAGACGTAACCCGGGGAGGCCTGGCCACTATTGCCCATGAACTTGTTTCCAAAAATAACTTCGGAGTAGAGCTATGGGAGGAAGCTATTCCTATAAAAAAGGAAGTGGAGGCTATCACTGAAATCCTGGGTCTGGACCCTCTCTACTTGGCTAACGAAGGAAAAGTTCTCTTTGTGGTCAAGAAGGAAGAATCAGATAAGATTTTACAAATTCTTCATGGACATCCCCTGGGAAAAGAGGCCCGTATGATCGGAAAAATAGTGTCAACTCCGGCAGGAAAGGTGTATCTACACACCTCTATTGGAACCAGACGTCTTCTTGACCTCCTTTCAGGAGATCAGTTACCCAGAATCTGCTAAATACTTGTGATATTAACCACCCATGGTGAGATTACTTTTTCAAGGAAATGGGAGGCTAAAGCCTCCCCTACCCACTGAAATGTAGCATAAGGGCTTCCTCCGGAGGTAGGGGCGACTTCAGTCGCCCGGGGATAATTTGTAAATTCTATGTGTCAAGGGTAAAGAAATGCCCCAATTTAAAGTTCCTGATGTTGCCATACAGCGTCTCTCAATTTATTTGAGGGCTCTAAGAAAACTGGAGGAAAATAGGATTCTCTCCTCTCTGGAGTTGGCCAAACTGATAGGAACATCCGATGGTCAGGTACGCAAAGACCTGGCTTATTTTGGAGGATTTGGAATTCCTGGTCAGGGCTACCAGGTAAAAAAACTTCGCCGAGAGATTACTCGAATTCTCGGGTTGGACAGGACCTGGAAAGTAGCTCTGGTGGGAGTAGGAAAATTGGGATCCGCCCTCTTAGCCTATCCTGGGTTAAGACAGTCCGGATTTCTAATAATAGCAGTCTTTGACAACGACCCGGCCAAAATTGGGAAAGTTCGTGAGAGATTAGGAATCCAGAGCCCGGAAACAATTCCCCAGGTTGTTTCTCAAGAGGGAATCAAAATAGGGATTATCACTACTCCCGCCGAGACGGCTCAGGAGGTGGCCAACAAACTCATCCAGGGGGGAATTAAAGGAATCTTAAATTTTGCTCCGGTGAGAATCGTCCATTCTCCCAAAGTGAAGTTGAAAAACGTGGATCTGAGTACCAATCTGGAAACTCTTTCCTATTTCCTCAAGAAAAGGGAGGCTAAAGCCTCCCCTACCCAACAGAACAAGGACTTTCTCCATGGGTAGGGGCGACTTCAGTCGCCCTGGGATAATTTATAAATTCCTATATGTCAAGTAACTGACTACCCTGAGGATTCTACCAACCCAGGGTGAAAAACAGAGCCCCCACCCCTAACCCAAAGACTAGATTAAAAAGTTTGATTCTCAGAGCATCTCGGGGAGTATAAGCAATGAGAGGCAACATTCCGTGCCCATCCTGAACAAAGGAGCTGGTCAAAAGAATAGAAAAAGGAATAATTCCCTGAGTATACATCATCACAAAAACCAGGTGAGGACCTGACTCGGGAATAAGACCGACTAATCCGCTTATAAGCAGAATCAAAAGAAGATTACGGGAAATTAAAGTCTCTAAGTTAAGGTAGGGCAATCCAATTTTGATGAAGAGCAGAACAAAGAATGTCCAGAAAAAGACCCGCCAGAGATGCTTTTTTAAGATGTGATCGAGAACATGCTCCCTCATATAGTGACGCCAGGAAACCTGGTGGGGATGAAATTCCTGAAGTTGGCAGGGCTGAGACGGCCTCAATTTGAGGAGGGGAATCAACCGGTCAGTAACCCAGGAAAAGCCTAATCCCATTAGAAAAAGCAAGCCAAAGAGAAGAAGAGCTTTCCCCGGAAAAAGAGAAAGCATAACAAAAGCCTCATCTCCGGAAGTGGCAATCATCCCCCCCACTATAGCTCCCAGGGAGAGTAAGCCGTGGCAGTAGAGGGTAACATTCATAAAGGCCCCCAGGCAACCAGGGGTAACCCCCAGAAAGGAAGCAGTTAAATACTGACGCCAGTGGCCACCTTTAGCCAATTTTGACATCTCTCCTCGACTGAACACGTTGACCCAGTCCACCGCGACCATCATCAGGAAAACGAGGAAAGTTATCTTGCTACTCTCTTTAAGTACCGCCAGCAAGTTTGCTTGCATATCTTAATATTTTAACATCAACTCCTTTATTTCTTGGGTCATCTTTAGAGCATCCTCATATTTCCTCTGCCACATATTCCGCCCAAAAATTAGTCCGTCTACTCCCGCATCCAAACAGAGTCTGGCTTTATCTAAGAGATCCTCATCGCTAATCTTGCTACCTCCTGAAACCAGCACCCCACACCTTCCTACTGAATTAACTACCATTCTCATCTGATCAATCAGTGACATATCCACACAGTCATTATACCTCTTAAAAGGACCCTCTGGATCGTACTTATTATTTCTGGGCTTCTGTGGCAGATTAAGCTTCACTAAAGTAGCTCCCAACTCATTAGCCACTCTGGCCGCATAGTCAACCATAGCCAAAGAACTATTTCCTCCATGGACCCGATCAGTAAACTCTCCCCGGGGATAAGCCCACATAATTACGGGCATTCCCAATCTTCTGGCTTCCCGCCTTACCTCCATAAATTGTACAAAATCATCATCCTGTCGAGGAGAACCCACGTACAGAGTATATCCAATGGCATCAGCTCCAAGTTTTACCGCATCTTCCACTTCCGCGTCCATAGGGGAGAAGGCTTCCTCATCAGAAGGAATGTTGGTTTTACCATTGAGTTTTAAAATCAGAGGAACTTTTCCGGCGTATTTCTTAAAATGCCTCTCCGCTAGGCCAATATGACAGACAATTCCCGAATATCCTCCTTCTTCCGCCAGGCTCAACTGATATTCAAAATCAAGACTGGGTGGATTGGGGAAAAAATCTCCTGGGCCATGTTCTAAACCCTGATCTATAGGAAGAAACATCATCTTACCGTTACCAGGGCCATGCCTAAACATCATTTCATATAGTCTTCTTTTCTCACCTGGTCCAATGTGATCCAAATCCAAACTAAATTCCTCAACTCTCCTTTTTTGCCTCAATCCTTCCTCGATTTTTCTTACTGTTTCTCCACTCATAAAATTACTCCCTTAAGTTTTTTTAAGTCTCCAAAATTCTCCCAGCTCCCACCTCAAGGAAATCTTCTCCGTATCCTGTCTTAAAAGCCTGAATGGCTTCTTCGCCGGTGCAATGAGTGGGAGCCACCTTACGTACTCTTAGCTCCTTAAATTGACTTACTACAAACTCAATAACTTTATAAGAATCCTGCATCAGGTGAAAACCACCCATCACTAAGTAGAAGGGCTGGCTAAAATGGGATCTTACCGCTTGCAAAATCTCAATTATTCCCGGATGGGCACATCCGGTTATAATCGTCAGTCCCTCTTCTCCTTCAATTATTAGAGATTGCTCGGGTAAAACTCCACCCCCGTAAGAGCTCATTATCTCACCCGTAGTATATATACCAGGAGCAATATTGGCAAATTTGTCACTTTCCATCAACGGACAATTACTAAAATCAACGATCTTTTTCTTGAAAGTACGAGAAAACTTTGCCAGACCATAAACCTGTATCTGAGGATTTTTCCCCAAAAGAGATTCCAGCCCCCCGGTGTGATCATAATGGTCGTGGGAAATAACCACTGTGGATATATTTTTCGGATCAATCTTTAACTGAGCCATATTGTGCAAAAGAATCGCTCCATCTTCTCCTGTATCAAACAAAAGATGCTCGCCTACCAGGCAGGAAAAACCCCAGCAGAGTTTCAGGTTGGCATCATAAGGTCGGTTATCACAGACTATTTTCAACTCCATACTTACCTCCACTTAATTTTTTAGTCTAACCCAATCCTAACCTGGTAGTTGCCTCCCGAGTTACTTGCCATAATAGTAATATCTTTTTTGACTATGGAGTTTGCTCCTTATCCCACCCTGCTTCTCCAACGACTCTACATACTTAATAACCTCATTTCGGTGCAGGCCGAGAGACTGACATAGATCTTCCAGGGTGACCGGACGCCTCTTAATCATAGTCTGTATTGCTTCCGATATATCTTTTTTGAAGGATTTCTGGTGGGTTCTTTCCACTTCCACGATAATCTCACATTTTTTACCAAAAATATT
Source organism: Candidatus Aerophobus profundus SCGC AAA252-L23 (assembly GCA_000402295.1). Taxonomy (GTDB): domain Bacteria; phylum Aerophobota; class Aerophobia; order Aerophobales; family Aerophobaceae; genus Aerophobus; species Aerophobus profundus. Next base: position 17,812 of record AQRW01000174.1, on the reverse strand, counting down.
CTTCACTTCTTTGAGTCTCGCCAGATTTACTGGCCGAGCAAACTCCTCTGCCGGAGGACGAATCACCGTATTTAATTGAACTCGGTCCAGGTCAATTTCACTAAGTGTACTGGCCAGTTTCTCTATCTCTTCTTCTGTATCATTTATTCCTTCAACCAGCATAATTTCCAGCCACACCTCCCCGGTAAACTTCCCACAAAATTCCTTTATTCCCCGAATTATTTCATCTATTTTTAGAGAAAAGTGGGGACGATTAACCTTCAAGAAAACCTCTTGAGATACCGCATCCAGAGAGGGAATTACTAAATCTGCCTGGTAAAGTTCCTCTCGTAATTTAGCCTGAAAAAGTAGGCTCCCGTTGGTTAAAACCGCCACCGGAAGAGAGGTCATTTTCTTAATCTCATGAATCATCTGGCCAATTTGGGAATTCAAGGTAGGCTCACCCGAACCGGAAAAAGTTATATAATCAATTTTCCTATCTTGCTTAAGAACCTGTTCTACTCCATTCAACACTACCTTTTGACTAACATATTCACGTCTTTCCACAGTTTTGTAAGTAGTTTTTCCCAATTGACAATAAACACAATCAAAACTACAAGTCTTATAAGGAATAACATCGATTCCCAGAGAGAATCCCAGTCTCCGGGAAGGAACCGGTCCAAATATTTGACTCATACCTAATCACCTTTTTCTCATATAATCAGGCTTAACTCTAACCTGACAAGGCTAATCCTTCTTTCGATATAGGAAATTGTAAATTATCCCAGGGTGACTGAAGTCGCCCCTACCCAAAGATTGTAACGAACCAGAAGAACCAAACGAACCAGAAGAACCTTATTGGCCTCCCATTTTCTCATCACGCCTGTCCGTCGAGTTTAATCTGCCTGACTTATTCTTAATATCAATTAGCATCTTACTCTGATGAGCTAGATCGTTGAGAAGGTGGTCAACCTTGCCCATTCTTTTTTCATTAGCATAGTCAACAATTAGAATACCCTTAAGATGATCAACCTCATGCTGAATTACCCGAGCCAAGAGGCCTTTGGCTTTCACTCCCACTTTTTTCCCGTACCGATCCAATCCTTCAACCGTGATTCGAGTCGGCCTTTTCACCGGAATGAATATTTCCGGAAGACTCAAACATCCCTCAGTCAAGGAATCTCCCCCTCTTTCTTCCAGAATTTGGGGATTAATCAAATCCAGAAGTTCTTCGCCGGTATCTATCACAATTATTTGCCGCTCAATTCCTATCTGAGAAGCAGCTAAACCAATTCCCTCATGCTCCCGCATAATCGTAAACATTCTAAGAATCAGATTTCTTTCTGCAGAGCCCACCTCTTCCACTAATTGGCACTTTTTTCTCAAAATAGGGTCCCCGTATTTTCTAATGATATTCCGCATCTTCTTTTTCCTTCACCTATCCAAGTTTATTCAAAATACATTTTTTCTGCTACTAAATAAGCAAAATCTTCCTCTCGCTCATTTGGCTTAATATGCTCAATCGTGCGGGACAGATCTTCAGCAATTTTCCTCTTTTCCCGGGAAAGCAAAATTTGTCTGGCTCCCCCTAAAGCCCCGTTACCAATCTTGACCACCTTTTCTCCGGCCTGGGGAAGTAATCCAATAGTTATGGCATTTTCAGAGTTGACAAAATTACCAAAAGCTCCAGAAAGATAAATTTTGTCGATCTCATCCAGACTAATACCATAATATTTTATTAAAAGGTCCTGGTCCAAACGCAGGCCGGCTTTAGCCGTAATCAATTGATAGATATCTTCCTGGGAGAGGCTAATATTATCAGTAATTACAAAACTATCCTTGATTTTGGCCTGTTTGCTCATAATTCCATTCCTCAATAACTCGGCCAATAAATCAATTAAACCGGAACCACAAATACCTACCGCTGGCCCACCACCAATAGTCTCGTAGGAAACCTGCCCGTTGCTGATCTTCAGATTCTTAATAGCTCCCTCAATGGCTCCGGTCCCAAAGCCCACGGCAGCACCTTCATAAGCTCCTCCCGCCGCACAGGAGGCAGTCAACATTTTCTCCCGATTGCCTACCACAACCTCTCCATTAGTTCCGATGTCTATAATCATTGAGGGACGTTTCTCCTCGTATATCTCAGTAACTACAATATCAGCCAGGGCATCCGCACCAGCATGACCTCCTATCAAAGGAGCCCCGTAAACATTTGCCCGGGGATTTACCGCCAGCCCCATTTGGGAGGCCGGACGATTGATTGAATCTTTACTCACTGGTTCGAAGGGTATCACTCCCAGAGAGGAAACATCCCGGCCAAAGAAAACACTTTGCATGGTACTATTTCCTACCACCACCACCTCATAAATCTGCTGACTTGCTCTCTCCTCTTTTTTGTCAAACTCTCTCAGAAGGAAATTAACGGCCTCGATGATTATCTTCTGTAATTCTCTCAAACCCGTCTTTTTCCTCATGGTGTAGTCAATTCGAGAGATAATATCATCTCCATAGGAGGCCTGAGGATTCTTACCGGTGAAAGTGGCAATTTTTTCCCCTGACTCTAAGTTCACTATTTGAATTACCAGAGTAGTAGTTCCCACATCCACAGCCAGTCCTAAAATTCGGCCTTTGTCTTTATCCAAATCTTCTTCGTCTCTCCAGACCCGGCCCTTTCTCCGGTGAATAAAAGGATCTATCTTTACCTTTCCCTCCACGGTTTCAGAGAGTATACTATATTTGCCAGCTTCTCTCACAAAAATGTAGACATCCCCGTCCCCAACAATTTCAGCCTGGCAGGCCAGCCTTTCATCTCTACTTAAGTTGAATCTTTTTTCTTCCTGGGAAGGAGGACTTAAAAATTCACTACCTTTTTCTATTCTCACCACACATTTTCCACAAGCACCCCCACCACCACACTCTGAAGTAATACCTATTCCCAGTTGTCTAGCTGCTTCAAGAATGGAACCATCTGTCACCCTGATACCTTGTTTGCCTTTTTTAAACTGAGGAAAAATTAGACGAGCCAAATTAATCTACTCCTTTATTCGAGGTCGGGTCTTGTTCATTTATCGCCTCAAGTAGTCTAAAGCTTACTTGAGGCGATAAATACCTACTGCCTGACCATTTTTGTCCCACACTTCGGACAGTTAATCTGATAACAGGGAGCACCTCTCTGGTGAGAAATGGTAGCCCCGCAACTAGGACAAACACAGTTTCCGCCTGCACCCAGGCCTTGACCACCCATTCTTCCTTTTCCTCCACCTCCTCTCGGAGGTCCTGTTCCATCACCTCGTGGCATTTTTCACCCCTCCTTTCTTTAGTTTTTCTCCCTTGCCTGGTTTGTCTTGTTTGTCTGGCCGAAATACCTGACAAACCCGGTAAATCAAAGAAGCCGGTCAACCGCTAAGCCAATCATCTCTAAATTGCTCGAATATCCTCTGGGGGAAAATTTTCTTCACTTCCTCCCCTGACAACGGGAATAGATAATCTCCTGTATACTTCAGAAGAACCTTATAAGCTTTATTGATCTCAGCCATTTTTGCTCGATACAGCACTTTTTTCTCTTCAGGATACCTGTCAGGATGAAACCTCTCAGATAGCCTCCGGTAAGACTCCTTTATTTCAGACAAAGTAGCTTCCTCTGGAAGACCCAGAGTGATCCTAGCTTCATCTATATCTATAGCTTGCATTATCCTTTGGGGTATTTCAGTTTTATCATCACACCGACAAAGGCTCCTCTCAAAGTTTTCCCTTGAGAAACTTCAAATGAGTTTGGTGCACACTTCCTTGCCAGGCTCTTCAGCTCTCTTAAACTATAAAACCTGGCCTTTCTGTAAACACTATCTCTAAAAAGACCTCTCAACCGCCTTATTAGAGCCAAAAAACTCCACCGACCAAGAACTCCCAGAAATACCCCATCTCTGGCCACCCGAAAAGCTTCCTTTAAGGCAACCTCCGGATGATCAAGAAACTCCAGAGTAGTGACCAGAACTGCTAAGTTGAATGAATCATCCAGAAAGGGAAGATCATGAGCATCAGCCTGGATAAACTTTATCTCCTCATTCTCAACTTTTCTCAAAGCTACTGTCAGCATCTGAGAAGAGTTATCTATTCCGGTAACTTTAAGGCCCAATTGATGAAACCAGAAGGAGAAATGTCCACTTCCACATCCAATATCGAGTAAGCTCGACTCTCTCTGGGGAGCCACCAGTTTCAGGAAAAGATTCTTCTCCTCTAAATCCACCCGTTGACCCCGACAAGTAAGATACCAATCATCATAATGATCGGCTACCTGTCTCCGAACGAAAGGACTAACCTGAGAACTCATAACTTCTCTTTTACCTGTTTCACTTTCTCTTCCATGCTACTAACTTTGTCTTCCCGCTCATCAATTTTCACTGTCGTTACCACTCGCTTTATTCCGTGGCTAAAAGTGGCCGAATGCATTTTTTTGGCCACCTGGAAAAGCTCCTCCAGTTCACCTTCAACTATAGTGGCCATAGAAGTCAACTCGTACTTCATTCCACTCACCTTCAGCACTTTCAGGGCCCTGATGAGATGTTCTCCTACCGACGGTGATGCCGTCCCTATCGGAATAATATTAATCTCCATTATAGCCATCTTATCTCTCATATTCATGAACTGATTTGATATCTATGACTGGAGAGTCAACTAAGGCATCCAGTTCCTCTACTCTCAAAATATTATTTTCCCGTTTCAGAAGCCTTACCCGAGTCAACCCAATTGGGTTCGGCCTTACCGGAGAGTGAGTGGAGAAAACACCCCTCTCAGGACGCCTAATATCCCCCCGGGGATGAACTTTTAAGACTCGCCGCTTCGACTGAGAAACCTGGTGAAGCCAAAAAAGTATCCATAAATACTCAAAGTTCTCTATACTATCCAGAGCTGGCAAAAACTCTTGAAAAATCTCTATCTCCTGAAAAGAAATATCGGTTTTGCTTACCCGACCCACCGGATAAAGCTCTATCACCTCAAAATTATTCCGTTCCCTCACTTCTCTATACTCCATTGGACTTTCTGCACTATCTCTCTAATTGCCTGGATAGATTCCGATTTATTAGTTGAAGCAACAAAAGGCTTTCCCTCGTCCGTAGATTCTACAATCGCTGGCTCAATAGGTATCCTACCCAGAAAAGGAACATCGAGCTCTCGGGAGGCTTTTTCCCCTCCTCCCTTCTTAAAAAGATCAATCATTTGACCGCAATGGGGACAGATTAGCCCACTCATATTCTCTATAATCCCGATCACCGGTAGTTTCAAGGCTTTGGCAAAATTAACCGATTTCCGGGAATCCAGCAGGGCTACATCTTGAGGAGTAGTCACCACGATAGCCCCGTCCAGATCCGGAATTAGTTGAATTACACTTAAAGGCTCGTCTCCCGTGCCAGGAGGAGAATCTATAATCAGATAATCAAGCTGACCCCAATTTACATCTCCCAAGAACTGACTGATTAGCTTCATTTTAAGAGGACCCCGCCAGATGACCGGAGTATCCGCATCCTCAAGCAGAAAAGCCATGCTGACTATTTTAAAATTAGGACGAAGGGAGATAGGTTCGATGAGTCCACTCGACGTCCCCAAAGGTTTTTTCTCTATTCCCAACATTTTAGCTAAACTGGGTCCGTGAATGTCTGCATCCAATAACCCTACCCTCTTACCAAGGGAAAGCAAACTCCAGGCAAGATTAACCGCCACCGTGCTTTTCCCTACTCCCCCTTTCCCACTTATGATGATTAGCTTGTGGATTATTTTAGCCATTCGCTGGTTGATTTTTTCCTGCTGATTCTTCTGCTTGGTTACCATTTTTGACGAAACAGAATTTGCCGAAGGCATTCTTTTCTCCTCATTGATTCATGTAAAATCTACTCGTCCAGAGTTAGAGTCCGGGATATTCTTTTCCACAGTTCCCTCACCCCCGCGGCAACATCACCCTGAGAATATTCCACTATAGACTTTCCAGCTACTTGAGCTTTGATAAAATCAATATCAAAAGGAATTTCCCCCACTACTTCGCATCCCTGCTTAGCACAATATTCCTCAATTTTGTGGCTATTGGTAAGATTCAAATCAAACTTGTTGATACAGACAATTGCCGGGATAGTAAAGTGTTGACAAACTCCCATAATTCTCTCCATATCACTCATCCCCGATACAGTGGGCTCAGTTACTACCAGAGCCATATCCACACCAGAGAGAGAAGCAATCACCGGACAACCAATTCCTGGAGAGCCATCAATCAAAATAAAGTCGTAGCCTTTCTTTTGAGCAAGCTCCTGAGCCTTTTCCCTCACCAAACTGACCAGTTTCCCCGAGTTTTCCTCTCCGGGCTCCAGGCGAGCATTTACCAGGGGACCCTGAGGAGTTTGACAAATAAACCAGTTACCAATAAGCTTTGTTTTCATAGTAATAGCTTCTTCGGGGCATACCCGCCAACAAAGAGAGCACCCTTCACATTCTGTGGGATCCACCTTAAATTCACTTATCGCTCCAAACTGACAAACTTCCTCGCATAAACCACAACGGCTACACTTCTCTTCGTCTATTATGGCTAGTTTGCCTCCGCGAAACTCAGAAGCCCTTTCCTTCACCAAAGAAAACAGCAGATGTAAATCAGCCGCATCCACATCACAGTCAGCCATAACTTTATTTCTTGTTAGACAGGCAAAAGAACCCACCAAGCTGGTTTTCCCGGTTCCTCCCTTGCCACTGACTACAGTCAATTGCTTCATTTTTTGACCAATTCCTTAATTTCATTAAATAAATTCATGAATCTTTCTTTCCACTCCGGATGGTGATTCACTATACTTTCACCATCAGAATAAAGAACCGCCAATTCTCTATCTAAAGGAATTTTCATCAAAACAGGGATCTTCTCTTTCTGGCAATACTTTTCTACTTCCTTATCTCCTACATCAGCCCGATTAATAACCACTCCCAGGGGGATATCGAACCCCCTCACCATCTCCACCGCTAATTTCAAGTCATTAAGCCCAAAGGGAGTTGGCTCAGTTACCAGAAGACAAAAACTCGCCCCTTTGACTGCCTCAACTGCCGGACAGGCAGTGCCCGGAGCTGAATCAATTATTACCAGGCCATCTTTTTCTATTTCCCTTTTCACCGCTTTAATTAACGGTGGTACCACGGCTTCACCCACCGTCAACCGACCATGGATGAACTGGACTGCCCCTACTTCCCCTTTTTCCACTATTCCCAACTCTCGATCTACTTGCTCTATGGCCTTTTGAGGACAAAGAGTCCAGCAAGCACCACAACTGTGGCAGAGTTCGGGAAATAACAAAACTTTATCTTTGAGAACCGCTAAAGCATTCCATTCACAAACTTCTGCGCACTTACCACAGTAATCACACTTATCTTCATTTATTTGAGGCAAAGGAAGATTGACGAGATGTTTTTCCTTGATTAGAGGTTTCAGAAATAGAGCCGCATTGGGAGCCTCAACATCACAGTCGAGAAACTGTACCTTCCCCAGCGATAAAGCTAAATTCACCGCTACGGTCGTCTTTCCCGTTCCTCCCTTGCCACTGGCTACACAAATAATCATAAGTTATCTCCCGTTAAAACCAGTTCATCTGGTTTATCTGGTTCGTTTGATAAACAACGTGCTACAGTCTTAGAGTCATTGAGCCATAGCGTCAAAACCAAGACCGAGATTGCGTCGCCTGCCTTTGGCAGACTGGCAATGACTCGCTAAGGCAAGACTCTAAGACGTCACAGACCCAGCGACGTCCCAGACTCCTATGACTTATTTCCCTTCCAGTTCCTTAATCCGTTTACTCATTTGCTCTAATTGGTCATTCGTAGCTTTCATTTGGTCTTTTAGAAACTTGAGCTCCTGCTCCTTGTTCATTTGAGGATAAGCTCCGGTCGGACCAGCTTCCTGATAGGACGCTCCAGGGAAGGCGCCTCCACCCATCCCAGCTCCCATTCCCATGCCACGACCTCCGCCCATGCCACGACCTCCGCCCATGCCCATGCCACGACCAGTTCCCATTCCCGAAAAAGCTCCTGGACTCCCCGGTACCGCACCACTACCTGCTCCCGCTCCAAAGTGAGCCTGCACATTGGCTTGAGGAATAGACTGGAGCTCCCCTCTTTTAAATCTTTCCACTGCCTCTCTTACCGTTCCTGTAACTCCCACCACTATCTTTATCCCCGCAGCAGAAAGCGTCTGAAAAGCGTTAGGCCCGCAATTTCCGGTGAGGACTACTTCGGCCCCTTTGTTGGCAATCATTTGAGCTGTTTGAATCCCGGCTCCGCTCATTGCTCCCATACTGGAATTAGCTAAAGATTCAAATTTCATGGTTTCGCTATCCACTATAATAAAATAAGGACATCGACCGAATCTTGCATCCACCGGGGCACTCAAATCTCCTCCACTGGCTGAAACTGCTAATTTCATTTAAATCTCCCTTGCGACACTGTCTTTGGCAGTGTCAACTTCACTGATTATTATTTTACAAATTCTTCATATGACTCATTTTAATGACAGGGCTCTTCACCGGCCAGTTTACCTTGAAGAAAATCATCTACTGCATCTTTCGCCTTTCCGGTAGCTCCGGTGACAACCTTGATTCCATATTCTCTAAAAAAACTTAAGGCTCGAGGACCCATACCCCCACAGATAATCACTTCAATTTGCTGCTCCTTAAGAAAAGAAGGAACTTGTCCCGGCTGCCCATGCTCTCGAAAATAGGGATTAGGAATAATTTCTACTGATTGCTCAAGTTCCCCCTTAACTTCTAGAATAAGATAATAAAGACATCGGCCAAAATGTGCACTTACCTGTGATTCAAGGCCCTTCTCATCATTAATTGCTACCCCGATACGCATTTTTAACTCCTTTTTGTCGGTCAGAAAATTCTCTCACAAAACTAATAAGTTTACTGAAAGTTACCGGGCTAACTACGTGTTCCATTTTACAGGCATCCTCATCTGCTGTAACCGGATCAATACCCAAAATTTTGGTTAAAAACGCAAAAAGAACCTTATGACGGGAGAAAATCTCTTCGGCAATCTTGCTGCCTTTTTCAGTAAGCTCAATATATCCATATTTTTCGTGAGTGACAAGTCCATCATCCTTCAGGAGATTCAAGGCTTCACTCACACTGGGCATCCTAACTTTCAATTCTTTAGCCAGGCTATTCACCCGAACTACTTTTCCCCTTTTACTCAGTCTTATTATCATCTCCAGATAGTTTTCCATAGTTGGACTCAACTCAACATTCATCTCTTTAACTCCTTAGTTTCCCCATAGAGTTCATCCTTTTAAAGCAAACGATAAATGAAGTAGTCCTCCTACACTAAAAGCCACTATTAACATTATAAGGGTGCTCTTAACAGTATCTTTTATCCCTAATTCCTTCAGAAAAACGACGAAAGTAGCCGCACAAGGAAAATATACCGCTAACATCACCACTATTGTCACCGCCTGACCAAGATTGATAGCCCCTTTACTTAAGAGAGGAGCAATGAGTCCAGTGGCTACATCTTTTCTAAGAAAACCGATAATTAGGGGGTAGATAGCCTCTTGGGGCAATCCCAGCCAGCTTCCCAGGAGAAAGCCAAGATTTTTGGAAAGAAAGGTAGTAACTCTCAGATAGTAAAAAAGATTAACCACCAATATCCCTACAAATACCCAGGGAATAGCATCAAGAAAAAAACTCTCCATCCGCAGTCTTGTTTTCATAAGCAAATTGGAAAGTCGAGGAATCCGGTAAGGTGGAATTTCTAACACTATTTCGGGAGTCTCTCCTGCCAGCAAATAATTTAAAATACTGCCCAGACTGACAAAAATAACCAGTAAAATAAGATAAATCAATATCACCCATTTCAGTCCGTAAGGACCAATAATATTCAAAACCACGGCTGTTTGAGCAGTGCAAGGAATAGAAATCCCCAGCATTGTCAGCATCATAAACCGTTGCTTTTTGGTACTGAGAACTCGGGAAGCCATCGCCCCTGGAACATTACAACCAAAAGAAAGTATCACTGGAACAATAGAATATCCGTGCAATCCAATTTTATGAAAGATGTTGTCCACCAGAACAGCCAGGCGAGGAAGATATCCTATGTCTTCCAGAAGAGTCAAAATAAGGTAAAAAATCAACACCGCAGGAAGAACAACTCCAAGGGGAACAAAAATTCCAGTAGTGAGTAATCCAAATGACTCCAGATACCCTGATCCAGAAGTCCCTACCAACATATCGTGAACAAATCCCCGGGGGAAAAATTTCTCTACTCCCAGACGAACGAATCTGTCGTAGGGACCTTCAAAAAAGGGAATCATTATTCTATCAGTAATAAATCCTGCTCCGGTGATAAAGAATTTAAAAATCCCCCAAAGCACTATAGCAGCAATGGGTAGTCCAGTAAGAGGTTTTACGGTAGCATCCCCTAATTTTTCCAGAAAAGTAGGATGACGATGGTGAACTTTCTGGGCCCTGGAAATAATAGCTCCACTCTGGCCAAATCGCGCCTTCAGAATTGTAAGTTCAATAGATTCCTCTTTGCCTCTCTGGATTTTTCCCACAGCTTCCTCGAAAATTTCCAGAGGTATTTTACTTCTAAAATCAGAATTCCCCTCCAAACCCAGAATTATCTGCCATCGAGGAAGATTAGTTTCTTTCTGAATTCTCGCGATCACTTCTTCTATCTCGGAATCAAACTTTCTTATTATTACCTCATTTTGACCTCTTTTGAGGATTTTCCCAATTATTCGGCGCAACTGCTGGATTCCTTCTCCACTGATAGCTACGCTGGTCACTACAGGAAGACCTAATTCTTTCTCCAGACGAGAAATATCTATTTCTATTCCTCGTTCCCTGGCCGCATCAATCATATTTAAATCAACAATTGCAGGTATGAGAAGCTCTCTCAACTGGAGCGTCAAATAAAGATTTCTCTCCAAATTTGTGGCATCGACTACATTAATTATAAGATCGGTCTTTTTTTCGGTTAAGAGATTTGCCGCTACTTCTTCAGCGCGATCGGAAGGAATAAGAGAGTAGGTCCCAGGAGCATCAATTATTCGTACTTTCCGGTCATCAAAAATGATACTACCTTCCAGAAACTCGATGGTCGTTCCAGGATAGTTAGAAGCAATAACTTTTATTCCGGTTAGCCGGTTAAAAATAACGCTCTTACCCACATTAGGATTCCCCATTAAAAGTATTCTCATCTGCCTCTCTATCTTATCATTACCCGTCTGGCCATTCCTCGACCAATAGCCACTCGCGCTCCTTCCACTTCAAGAAGAAGAGGTCCTCCCATCGGCTGAGTAGTAATTTTACGTACCATTTTCCCTGGTCTTATACCCAAAGTAGCCAGGTGGTAGTGTATACCCCATCCTCCGGCAATTATCACTACTTCACCCATTTCACCGGAAGATAGTTCTAAAAGTGTTCTCATCATATATTTTATATATTCTATTAAGGAAAAAACTTAGGTTACGCTATTTTAGTTAGGCTACCCTAACTTTTTAATTATAGTATAAACAGAAACTATGTCAACTTCTCGCACTTGCCCGCCCGCTCGTACACTCAAATCTTATAATTCCTTCTATTTCTCCCTTATTGTGCCCGGATGATCAAACTGATGGCCTAACTCCCTTTATTTCCTGACAGAACTTTTTTATGTCCAGGACAGAAATACATCGATGAATCTTGTTATCCCTTCAAAATGGTTACCAAGCAACAATCTCCAACGCTTTTCGCTCCTCAAGAATTTGACATTTTCTTTTGTTCAACTATACTTAACATAGTCACTTTGATTTACCAAGGATGAAAAAACTATGGACAACAAAATACTGGACACAATCACCCTTAATAAGTTAACTATACTGCATCTCGGTGAGCGAATTAGAAAAGTCAGAAAGAATCGGAGGCAAAGTCTACAGGCACTGGCAACTAAGATTGGAGTAAGCAGAAGTCTTCTCAGTCAAATAGAAAGTGGAAAGGCAAATCCTTCCTTAAATACGTTATGGAGCTTAGCTAATGCACTTGAGGTTCACGTGACGACATTACTCAAAAACGAGCAGAATGAGAAATTAATTGTTGAACCAGCACAGATAAAAGATCTGTCCAACAGAACAAAATGCTATGTACTTTCACCTCAAGCCACCACTGATTTCGAATTTGCCTACGTGGAGTATTTGCCCGGAGGTAGCTCGGGTGACTTACCGGCACACCACAGTGGTAGAGAATACTTTTTGGTAATAGAGGGAAAAATCGAGGTTACCGTGGGTAATCAAACCTTCATTTTGACCAAGGATAACAGCATCACCTTTTCCGGAAGACTCCCCCATGGCATGAAGAATATTGGAAAGACAAAAGCACGGGCGCTTTTTCTCATAATGCCAAATGAATAACCAAAGGACAGTCGGCCGGTTAATAAAGCTGTTTTGAATGCAGAAGAATGGACTTACCCAAACGTCAAAGCAAGGAATAACTTTAATCACTTTATGAGAGAAAGAGCAAATAAGTAAGAAATAAAAGGAGGTGAAAAAATAGATTGGTAAATTTTGTTCTTGGGATTAAAAAAAATTTTGATAGGGAGTGAAATGATGAGAAAAAAATTGACATTGATTACGTCATTGCTGTCTGTAAGTCTTATTTTGTGTGTATTTGCGGGTACTCTGGAGGCAAACCAAAACTTCGATTGGCAACAGTTCAAAGGTACAAAACTGAGTCTCATTCTAAACAAACATCCCTGGACAGATGCGGTAAGACCATTTCTTCCTGAGTTCGAAGCTAAAACGGGTATAAAACTCACCTATGGTATCTATTCTGAGGAAGAGTACATGGAGAAACTCATGATTGATCTAGCCACTCACGCGGGGGACTATGACGTGGCTATGACCGGGGTAATTTTCCAATGGCAATACTCTTTTGCTGGATGGATACAGCCTCTGGAAAAATATCTCAATAATCCCACTTTGACCTCACCAGAATACAACTTCCAAGATTTCTATCCTGGTTTGATTGCTTCTCATAGTTGGAGTGGAAAGCTTGGTAGTCCTGCCGGAGGCGGGCACTTATGGGGTATTCCTATACAGTGGGAAGTGCATATATTAGGATACAACAAAGACTTGTTAGCCAAAACAGGAGTAGATGTTCCCCAGACTCTCACCGAAGAATTTGCCGTTCTCCCTAAGCTAACGGGGGAATTTGACGGAAAGAGAAAGTATGGACTCTGCGCCATGCTACAAAGAAGTTGGGCCACTCTGGATAACTCTTTTTGGTCACCTTACGCCAGTTGGGGTTGCACTGATTTTAACCGAGATATGGAATGCGTAATTGACAGCCCCAGATCAGTGGAATTTTCCCAGATGTGGGTGGAGGCCATCCGTAAATATGGACCACCCGGTACACTGGCTATGAGCTGGTACGAGCAATTGGAAGCCTTTTGTTCAGGAGACTATGCTTTCTATAGCTTCCCTGATTCCATACGAGCGATAATTGTAGACCCGGCCAAATCCAACGTCTCCAAGAGTATTGGCTACGCTCCGGTCCCCAAAGGACCTTCCGGGGAAAGAAAATCTCACGTCTGGAGCTGGGGACTCTCCATGAATAAAGAAACCGAGGTACCCGGAGCAGCCTGGTTGTTTATGCAATGGAGTACCCTGGAAGACGTACTGGTCAAAGCTGCTTTGCTCGGAAACGTTGATCCACCCAGGCAGTCAGTGTGGCTGGATCCGCAGGTAGTCGAGACAACCGAAGAGTATGGTGGTAGAGATGTTATCCAGCAAACTATGGAAAAATACGCTCAAATTCGGTTTACTCCTAATCCAATGGCTCCCGCTGCGGGAGATAGATTCGCTCAGGCTCTACAGGAAATCTACCAAGGAGAGAATCCGAAAAAGGCTCTCAGTCAGGCGGCCAAAGATATCGACCAGATTCTGGCAGAAACAGATAGCCAGTAGAAATAAGAATTGGATGTAAATAATGGAGCAGGTGACAGATGGTTCTATTGTCTAAAAATTGCTCGTCAAAAGTAATTTTAATAAATCTGTACCTGCTCCCAAATAATCCAGTGTAGTAACAGGTAAGCTTTACTAAGAATTAACCTTTACCAAGCCTCGAATTGAAAGCATTAATCTAAAGTACATAAACTGCTCCTTTGAAAGAGGTATTGAAAGGAAAAATCGGATGAAAAAGTTAATGTTTCTTCCCGCATTAGTCCTGTTATTCGGAATTGCTCTTTATCCATGGCTAACAGGTGTATACCAAAGCTTTACTAACTTTCACTTGCTTCGTCCTCATTATCACTTTATCGGTCTTGGAAACTATGTCCGCTTCTTATCATCTACCGAGGGTTTACAGATGATAAAAGTCACCTTCCTGTATACCATTCTGGTATTGGTAATAGAACTGCCGCTCGGAGTTGGAGTGGCCTTACTTCTAAACAAAAAGATATTTGGCATCAATATTTTGAGGACTCTTCTGGTAATACCACTGGTAATGCCACCGGTGGTCTCCGGACTTATGTGGAAGATGATGATGCGTCCCGGCAGTGGAGTATTCAACTATCTGTTCGGTCTAGTAGGATTACCCCCTTTTGCCTGGCTTACGGGCAAAAACACCTCTCTTCTTTCCATCGCTCTAATCGACGCCTGGGTCTATACTCCCTTTGTCGTATTGATCATCTTGGCCGGCCTTCAATCTATCCCGACTGAATTAAAGGATGCTGCTGCAGTTGACGGCGCTTCCAAGACAAAAACGTTTCTTTACGTCATCTTACCTCTGGTAACCCCACATCTTATTATTGCCACCATTTTCCGAAGTATAGACTCTATGAGAATGTTTGATCTTATCTATTCTACCACCCGAGGAGGACCCGGGGCAAAGACAATGAATATCCACATGGGCAGTTATCTTTTTGGAATAAAGCATTTAAATATGAGCTATGCCTTAGCTTCTTTAACCATATTGTATATTTTTATTTATCTGCTGATCTTCTCTTTTTTTAGCCTGTTAGGAAGATCCCAACGAAGATTATGAACAACAAATCATATTTGGAGAATTTTATGAGTCAAAAAGTTGCAAAATCACAGCAGATTTACTCTGAAGCCCTAAGGATCATTCCCGGTGGTTCCCAGATGTACAACAAGCGACCTTTAATCTACGCGCCTGCCGAATACCCTATCTTTGCTAAGAGCGCTAAGGGGGCATACTTCACAGATGTCGACAACAACAGGTACATCGATTATCTTCTCGCCTACGGGGCAATACTCCTGGGTTATAGCTACCCGGCAGTAACCGCGGCCGTGAAACATCAAATAGATTACGGAACTATCTTTAGTGTAAACCATGAATTGGAAGTTACCCTGGCCCAGGAGCTTATCCAAATTATCCCTGGTGCTGAGATGGTCCGATACTTTCTCTCGGGTTCGGAAGCAACAACAGCAGCTATTAAGATTGCCCGGGCTTATACCGGCAAATACAAGGTTATCCGCTGGGGATATCATGGGTGGCATGATTGGTGTACCACTGGACAGTCCGGTCCTCCAAAAGCTTTTTTGAAATACTTAGAGACTATAAACTGCTCTGACCGATGCCTTCGGGGAGTTCCTCCGGCAGTAGGACAATACACCCTGGAACTTAAATATAATGATCTCAACTTTCTCGAAGATTTGCTCAGGAAAGAGAGGGGTAACGTAGCCGGTATCATTATGGAACCCTTCTACTACGAGAAGCCAAAGACAGGATTCCTGAAAGACGCTATCGAACTTGCTCATCAGTATGAAGTCTTATTCATCCTTGATGAAGTTAAGACCGGAGGAAGAGTTTCCCGGGGAGGAGCCCAGGAATATTTCCGGATCACTCCCGATCTTTCTGTCTTTAGCAAAGGTATGGCCAACGGGTACCCCTTTTCCACAGTTCTGGGAAAGAAAAAATTCATGCAAATTAACGATGAGCTCTGGTATGCCGGAACTAATAGTGGTAACTTAATTGGTATTTCCGCAGCTCTGGCCACCGTGCGTGAGCTGAGAAACAAGAATGTAGTTTCACATATCTGGAATCTGGGAAGAAAGCTCATGAAAGGACTGGATGAAATAGCTAATGATTTAGGTATCGAAGGTAAAGCGGTTGGTTATCCTCCTATGCCCTCGTTCCACTTTTTGGTAGATGATGAACAGATCAACAAAAAAATGGTTGACATTTTTCTCAGTGAATGCATAAACAAAGGAGTATTTTATCCCAAAGACCATGTCTGGTTCATTTCTTACTCTCATACTGAGGAAGACATTAACCGAACTTTAGAAATCTCGCGAGCAGCGTTAGGAAAAGTCAAAGAGAAAACATAAAATCAGGAGAAACCATGCGTTCCCAAAATCACACTTTTGCTAAGATAGGTGTTGGGGTTGCCCTAGCAGTATTTTTTACCTGGCTACTCTTTCCGTTTTTCTGGATATTTCTTTTCTCTGTAAAATCAACGGCGGACATCGTGGCTTATCCTCCAAAATTCATCTTTATTCCTACTCTTAAAAGCTACATCGCGGTAATGTTGGGTAAGACAACCGGGCTTTATTCCGTCGCTCCCGATTTTCCTCACTGGCTCAAAAATAGTCTAATCTTGAGTGGAGGGTCCTTGGGTCTTACCTGTTTACTGGGACTATTTGCCGCCTATGCTCTGGCAAAATACAAGATTCCCGGCAAAGACAGCATCAGCTTCACCTTTGCTACCATCTGCTTTCTGCCTGCTTTGGCCGTTATGCTACCCCTGTTTACTATCTACCACAGACTCAAGCTATTTGACACCTACCCTGGCTTAATCCTAGCCTATCAACTCATAACCTTACCACTTTTTATCCTCCTGCTCAGAGGCTACATTATGGAGGTCCCCCAAAGTTTTATTGAAGCCGCCTACCTGGACGGCGCAACAGAGTGGCAGGTGATCAGTCGGATTGTATTGCCTGCAATTCTACCAGGATTGATGGCCGCGGCACTGCTTTCGTTCATATACGCCTGGAACAATTTCGCTTTAGCCTTAGTTTTAGCGGGAAGTCACACAGAACCGGTTCCCCTGGGAATGCTTTCCTATATTGGCTTTACAGAAATCCAGAGAGGACAAATGTCAGCCGCCATAGTGCTTTGTATCGTTCCGGCAATAGTCTTCGCTGCCTTTTCCCAGAAGTACATCGTGCGAGGATTCAGTTTAGGCCTCCTTAAAGGCTAACCAATAGAATACTTACAGAAGTAGTTGTTACCTTCATAGCCAAAAGCAGGACAGAAATACAAAAGTGTTTAAACCAGTCCCTTCCCGGTAGTGGTCATAGTAAGTTTGCCGTGCTTGACTCCCTTTGTGCTAATTAAGACATCGGCCAGTTGTTGAATTTCAGAGACTTTCCCCCTGACAATCAATACTTCCAGACAATTTGCTTCATCCAGATGCATATGGGTAGTAGCAAGAACTAAATGATGACGCTGATGTTGTAGATCGGTAAGACAATCGGAAAGACCTCTCTGGTGATGATCATAAACCAGAGTAATAGTCCCAGCTACTTTTGTTTCCTTCTCCCGCCACTGGATCTCCACCAAGTAATCCCGAATGAGATCTCTCACTGCTTCAGACCTGTTGTGATAACCCTTTTGGTGAATTATTCCATCAAAATTTTTCAACAATTCGTCTTCCATGGAAATTCCAAATCTTACTAATTTTTCTGCCATTTTCCTCCTCCCCTCATCCTGGTATGAGCATTAATTATAGTAATGATACAGCGTTTGGCAATTCCAATCCCTGGAACCTTTACTCTTGGCAAGGGATATTCTGGTGAGGCGACCTCGCTCGT
>AQRW01000173.1 GCA_000402295.1 Candidatus Aerophobus profundus SCGC AAA252-L23 | reverse complement strand
CCATTCAGGCCAGAATCTTTAGTGTTCTTATGCTCTATAATGCGGTCAAGATCCTGGAGATGAAGTATGAAGGGAAGATGGAGAAACTGGAGAAGGAAATGAGAGAAAGAGGAGAACTCTCCTATCTTTCCGGAGCTCGTCTGATTGTCTACGGAAGGGAAAGATACTACGGGGTGTTCAGTGGAGTTGAGTACGCTAATTTAGTAGCCCAATATACCGCCCAATATACTGCCAAAGCTACTGCCAAAGCTACTACTGAAAAAAGGAATCAAGAGATTGCCAAGGAACTGGAGAAAATACTTCTTCAGAAAGAGAGCAAGAAGAAGATTGCTCAGTTTATCAGAAGACTGCGAGAGGAATAATCCTCATTCACTCATTTTTACAAGGGAAGGTAAAGGTAGAAGAAGGGTGGGTAGTGCTTTTTGGTGAGCCCCTGGGCCAAACGAACGTTTACAGGGAGGTAAAATCTAGGTAGCTTATACTTTTATCTTAACTGACCCCTGATTAGATCCTGTATTTTTTCCTCCTTTGTCCTCAACGGCCTAACATGAGAACCTACTTTCAATTTTTCGGTTCTATAGGAAACTTCACAAATAGTTAACATATGATATAGTTAAACGACAAATAGAACAATGGAGGGGGGAAATGGTGATGCAACCCGAGGTGAAACAGAGACTCTACCAACTTCAGTCTGAGGTCTGTCGTGTACTCTCGCACCCGAAACGGCTGGAAATCATCGATACGCTGAAAGGCGGTGAGAAGTCGGTACATGAATTGCTCTCTATACTTGAGTGCAGCAAAGCTAATCTCTCTCAGCATCTGGTAGCCCTTCGGAGGATGAGGATCGTGGATACAAGAAGGGAAGGAGTTAGCATCTTTTATCGGATAGTCAATCCTAAAGTGATCGAAGCCTGTCATACGGTACGGGAAATGCTGCTCGAACAGATAATGGAAGACGAAAAGATGAGCCGACTCATAATAGAATCTACTGAAAGCGAGTAATCATTGAGTGAAAATAGGTCTAAATTCTTGACTTTGGGCATAGCCATAAATGACAGGATTTCAAGAATGGAATAGTGCCTAGCAACCCTTCTTTCTTGAAGTCCATACTAACCTTCTAATGATGAGTCCCTGAATAATCAGCCAGAATACAAAAGCTGATATTGGTAGTTAGCCCCTGAGCTGGAGCAATATCTTGAAACTACGTGATTTTATTAGTCTCGGTCAAATAACTCTCGTTCGCATCATAATCTTCCAATGAAGAGAGAACGTTTCCCAGTTACCCAACTTTTTGTCCGAGTATTGGTTATTCTAACCATAAAGGTTACCTCTTGCCCAACCTGACCTGAGGATGGCCGAGAGGTAACTATTTGACTCACCGCTCAATGTTGGGCAAGAAACACCTTCCCAACCTCTATCCTCCCCAAGTTCATTTCCTCCTCTTTAGCTAATTGAGTGAATGACCCCACAGCAAAGCTGTGGCGCATCTTCAAGTGCGGTTATAAGGGGACTCTGTCCTCTTATAACCGCTGGCCATTCATCCCACCAGTAGAACTGACGGGCATCCTGGCCTGGTTTTGGTAAGATTTGTGAGATGCAAGTCTCCGTCCAGCCATAAAGAATCCAACGTGTCACGTAAAAGCTATTATTTCCGGTTTTCTGGTTTTTTTCCCCGAAGATACAGATTGGTTCTTTGTTTGACCCTCACGTAAAAGCTTAAATTTCCGGTTCAGTAAAGGGAAACTCTTGAATGAATTCATCCTGGTAAAAGGCCCTTATCTTGATGCCGGGATGAATATGTAGTTTAACCTTAGCTTTATGAGTATTCCCCTCTCTTTCAGTTCTCTTTGAGCATTATGAGCAATATGAGGATTAGTCAAATTGGGATACATGATCTTAATCTCTTTTACCTTGTCTCTGATTACTGTATCTATTCTATTCCAAGGTGGTTCTGGTTTCCTGTGGACTAAAGAGGCTAAAGAACAGTTTCCACTTTGATATTTCCTCAAAAGGTTTCGTATCTGCCGGTCAGATCGAAGGCCTATCTCCCTGGCTGCTTGCATTTGAGTTATCTTCTTTTCAATGAAGAGATCCAAGATTTTAGCCCGATAAATAACTTCGTCAGAGTAAACAGTCTGGCTCTTTCGTTTTCTCCACTTCATGATTCCCCCCTTAAGAAGTTTTTGCTAATTATACTTCTTTAAAGAGGACAAAAGCGGAAATAATAGCTTTTACAAGAACCGGAAATTTTCGCTTTTACGTAACATGATGTTGACAATTGATTCATATATGATATAGGTAATAAATCAAATAAGAAAAGAGATAGTTTGATAATTAGTAAATATATAATATAATCAGCCAAAGAATAAAATAGGGGAAAGCCAATCACGTGCAAAAGCGGTTGGTATTTTTTGTTGGGCTAAAAGCTACTTTACAAAATGTGACTTTGCTTAGAAAGCAAGAATAAGAGAAGGAGAAATAAGTGGAAAGAGGGGTTGAAAGGAATCGAAGGATTGCTAAAGAACTGGAGAAAATGCTCCTTAGAGAGGCATACGAAAGTGATAATGGCGAAGTCACCTGAGCTGATTAATCTGTGTTATGCTTGGCAAGCTGGTGTTGTATAGTTTTTTTTGCTTGAGATAGTGAAAACATTCACAAGCTCGAGAGGAAATTCAGTTCGAAAAACGCTAAGAGAAGTCACTCCCAGCCCGGGGGTAGTTTGTTCTTAGTTCGGTAACGGGTTTTGGGGAGATAGAAAAGTGAAAATAGGCGTCTATGTGTGCCAATGCGGGATCAACATCTCAAATACGGTAGATGTGAAGAAAGTAGTGGAGCACATCAGTACCTTACCCAGCGTGGCGATAAGTAGGGAGTACAAGTATATGTGCTCTGACCCCGGGCAGGAGATGATCAAGAAAGACATTAGGGAATTGAGCCTGGACCGGGTTGTGGTGGCATCGTGTTCTCCCAGAATGCACGAACCGACCTTTAGGACTGTTGTCCAGGAAGCTGGGCTTAATCCTTATTGCTTCGAGATGGCCAATATTAGAGAACAATGTTCCTGGATTCATGACAATAAAGAAGAAGCCACCCAGAAAGCGCTGGAAATAATTTCCGGATCGATTGCCAGAGCCGAGCTTCTTGATCCTTTAGAGAAGAAAGAAGTGAGTGTCACCCCTACAGCTTTGGTGGTGGGGGGAGGAATTGTCGGTATTCAAGCAGCTCTAAGTATAGCTGATGAAGGCTTCAAGGTCTATTTAGTGGAAAAAGAACCCACCATTGGGGGAAGGATGGCCCAGCTGGATAAGACATTCCCCACTCTGGACTGTTCGGCCTGTATTCTTACTCCAAAGATGGTAGATGCTGCCAGACATCCTAATGTCGAACTGATGGCTTATTCGGAAATTACCGAAATCAGCGGGTACATTGGAAATTTCAAGGTTAAAGTCAACAAGAAAGCCAGATACGTGAATGAGGAAGAATGTGTGGGATGTGGAGTCTGTGCCGAGAGTTGTCGCTTAAAAGGAAGACTGGTCAACGAATTTGATCAAGGCCTGGGAAAAAGAGGTGCGATTTATGTTTCTTTCCCTCAGTCCGTACCCTTGATTTACACCATTGATCCCGAGAAGTGTCTGATGGTGACGCGAGGAAAATGCGGCAAGTTTCCCCTTTGTGCGGATGCCTGTCCGCGAGATGCCATTGACTTCACGCAGAAAGATGAGGAAATAGAACTTGAGATAGGGACTATTGTTGTGGCCACCGGATTTGATTTGTTTGATCTATCTCTAAAACCTGAATATGGTTATGCTCAATTCGACAATGTGATTACCGGACTGGAATTTGAAAGATTGGTTTCGGCGTCTGGTCCTACCAGCGGTAAGATTCAAATAAATGGTAAGGAACCAAAAAGGGTTACCTTTATTCAATGTGTGGGATCAAGGGATAGGGAAGGAAATGGCAATGAGTATTGCTCCCGAGTGTGCTGTATGTATACTGCCAAGCACGCTCATCTTA
The DNA here is from genome assembly GCA_000402295.1 of Candidatus Aerophobus profundus SCGC AAA252-L23. GTDB lineage: Bacteria > Aerophobota > Aerophobia > Aerophobales > Aerophobaceae > Aerophobus > Aerophobus profundus. Next base: position 34,311 of record AQRW01000173.1, on the reverse strand, counting down.
TGAAGGAAAAAAATCCCGAGGCCGAGATCACTATATATTACACCGATATTAGAGCCTTTGGGAAAGGATTCGAGGAATTCTACAATCGAATCAAGGGTGAAGAAGGGATAACCTACCGGAGAAGAGAGTTGGATGATCCCATTCAGGTTGTCCAAGAAGACGGCAACACGTACGTCAAAGCAAAAGATTATCCTGATAACCAAGCCGACTTGGTAGTCCTGGCCAGCGGAATAATTCCCAAGCAGAATGCCCGAGAGTTGTCCCACATCCTCAATATTCAGCACAGCGGGGATGGTTTTTATTTGGAGGCCCATCCCAAGTTGAGGCCGGTTGATACCCTGACTGATGGCATATTTTTGGCTGGATGTTGTCAAAGTCCCAAGGACATACCTGACTCGGTAGCCCAGGCCAATGCAGCGGCCGCCAGAGCCTCCATCCCCTTGGCCAAAGGGAAAGTAGAGACCGAACCAACTACTGCCGCTGTGAATGAGGATTTGTGTGCTGGATGCAGAACCTGTGAGAGTGTGTGTGCCTATTCAGCCTTGGAGTATGATGAGGTAGGAAAAGTCATGAAATGCAATGAAGTCTTGTGTAAGGGATGCGGTTGTTGTACGGCCGCCTGTCCTTCCGGGGCCATATACCTGAAGCATTTTAAGGATGAGCAACTCTTAGCCCAGATCGATGCTATTTTGAGATAGTCTTTCCAGGAACCCGAGATGAAGATCGGAGTCTATATCTGTGAGTGCGGGATAAACATATCTAACACGGTAGATGTGGAGAAGGTTGCCGAGTATGCGAAATCCTTGCCCAGTGTCGTGGTGAGCACACACTACAAGTACATGTGTTCAGATCCTGGTCAGGAAATGATAAAGGATGACATAAAGACAGTGGGATTGGATAAAGTTGTGGTTGCCTCCTGTTCTCCCAGAATGCATGAACCCACCTTTAGAACGGCAATTGAGGAAGCAGGGTTAAATCCATATTGTCTGGAAATGGCTAATATCAGAGAACAATGTTCCTGGGTGCATAAAGATAAGGCGGAAGCTACCGCAAAGGCAATCAAAATAGTGACCGGCTCGGTATTGAAAGCAGCCGGCCTGACACCTCTGGAGGCACAAGAAGCCGGGGTAAATAAGAGTGCCTTGGTAGTCGGGGGAGGCATCGCCGGAATTCAAGCTGCCCTGGATATTGCTGACACTGGATACAAAGTCTATTTGGTTGAAAGAGAACCCACCATTGGAGGAAGGATGGCTCAGCTGGATAAAACCTTCCCCACTTTGGATTGTTCCGCCTGTATTCTCACTCCCAAGATGGCCGACGTTCCCAGACATCCAAATATCGAGCTCCTCACTTATTCTGAGGTAGAAGAAGTAAGTGGGTATGTGGGAAACTTCAAAGCCAAGGTGAGAAAGAAAGCACGCTACATCGATGCCGACAAATGTACCGGATGCGGTGAATGTACCAAAGTCTGTCCAGTAGAGGTTGTAAGTGAGTTCAATGAGGGATCGGCATTAAGAAAAGCCATCTACATCCCATTTCCCCAGGCGGTTCCCCAGAAGTACACCATAGATAAGATCGGCATACCTCCTTGTACCAATGCCTGCCCGGCGGGCATACAAGTTCAAGGATATATTGCTCTGATCGGTGAAGGGAAGTTTCAGGAAGCGTTGGATCTTATCCGAGAGAATAATCCATTTCCGGGGATTTGTGGAAGAGTCTGCACTCATCCCTGTGAGGACAACTGCAATAGAAAAGATGTTGACGAGCCGGTGGCCGTAAACGCACTAAAAAGGTTTGTCTCAGATTGGGAGATGAAGAATTCAGATAAGGGCCAAGCTCCAAAAGAAGAGAAGTCGGGGGAAGAAAAGAAGTCTTTAGCCAAAGTTGCCATCATTGGTTCCGGTCCTGGGGGTTTGGCAGCTGGGTATTATTTGGCCAAAATGGGTTACCGACCTACTGTGTTTGAAGCATTACCGGTTACGGGAGGAATGTTAAGAGTGGGAATTCCAGAATACCGACTACCGGATGAAATACTTGATTATGAAATTGAAAAGATCAAAGAACAAGGGGTGAAAATAAAGACCAACACTCCTGTAGGCCCGGATTTGACTTTTGATGATTTGCGAAAGAAAGGATATCAAGCAATATTTGCTGNCATAGGACTACACACCAGCCTAAAGTTAGGAATAAAAGGAGAGAATCTAAAAGGAGTGATGCATGGAATAGATTTTCTGAGTAAGACCAAGAAGGGTGAATCTTTTGATTTCAGGGATAAAGTAGTGGCAGTAATTGGTGGGGGGAATGTGGCTATGGACTCGGCCAGAAGTGCTCTCAGATTTTCGGCCAAGAAAGTGGTGGTTGTCTATCGACGATCAAGAGCTGAAATGCCGGCCATAAAAGAAGAGATTGAAAGTGCTATCCGGGAAGAGATAGATTTCCGGTTTTTGACCTCTCCCCAGAAAGCGATAGGGAATCCTCAAGGTGAGATCAAGGAATTGGAATGTATCGAGATGAAGCTTGGTAAACCGGACAAATCTGGAAGAAGGAGACCCATTCCCATCCCAGGTTCTGAATTCAAGATTGGGGTGGACATACTGATTGTTGCGGTCGGACAGAAATCCGATTACCGGCCCCTAAAAGTAGCCGGGAAAAATCTGGAAATAGAAAGAGGACAAATAGAAGTAGATCCCCTCACCTTGGAAACTAACATTCCGGGAGTCTTTGCCGGTGGAGACTGCATTGGAGGGTCGGGAATTGCCGTTCAAGCGATTGCGGATGGACACAAAGCTGCTGTTTCCATTGATAAATATCTCCGAAAAGCCGACTTAAGAGAAGGGAGAACAAAGAGAGAGCTACCCATAGCCCCCCTACCGGAAAAGGACATCAAAAAGGTCCACCGGGAAAAAGTTCCCGAACTTTTAATCAAGGATAGGGTAGACAACTTCAGGGAGGTTGAGCTGGGATTTAATGAGGAACAAGCAATTACCGAAGCAAAAAGATGTATGAATTGCAATATATGCTCAACCTGCAAGCAGTGTGCGCAAGCCTGTGAAGCGGAAGCCATTGACCATGAGATGTCGGAAGAAATCATTGAATTTGATGTGGGAGCCATTATTGCCGCTACCGGTTTTGATTTATACGATCCCTCCCAGAAGCCGGAATATGGATACGGAAAATACGAGGGCGTGATAACCGGACTGGAGTTCGAGAGATTGGTGTCGGCGTCCGGTCCCACGGAAGGGAAGATCTTAATCAACGGTAAAGAACCACGAAAAGTAGTATTCATACAGTGCGTTGGTTCTCGGGAGCAGGGAGGGGAACGTGAGTATTGTTCCCGGGTGTGTTGCATGTATACCGCCAAACATGCTCACTTGGTGAAAGAGAAAATCAAGGATGCCGAGATCAATATCTTCTATACCGACGTCAGATCTTATGGAAAAGGATATGAAGAGTTTGTTAATCGAGTAAAGGATGAAGGGGCCCAATATCTTAGGAGAGAGCTGGATGATCCTATTGAAGTGACCAAGAATAAGCAGGGTCTGGTGGTTAGAGCAAAGGGGCACCCTGATTTAGAAGCCGATTTAGTTGTCCTTGCTGCGGCAATTATTCCCAGGAAGGATGCCCTCGACTTGGCCAGAAAAATGAACATATCCCAGAGTCCGGATGGATTCTATCTGGAGGCACATCCAAAGCTAAGGCCGGTGGAAACACTGACTGAGGGGGTGTTGTTGGCCGGCTGTTGCCAGGGACCCAAAGATATTCCTGATAGTGTGGCCCAAGGCAGTGGAGCTGCCTCCCGCGCCATGGCCATCCTGTCAAAAAACAAGATTAAGATGGAAGCAATAACCGCCAGAGCTGATGAGGATGCCTGCCGCGGTTGTGGTCTTTGTGTTGAGGTATGTCCGTACGGAGCAATAGAATTGAAAGAAGTCAACAAATTTGGATATCTGGTGCAGGTGGCTTCGGTGAACGAGGTACTCTGTAAAGGCTGTGGAGCTTGTTCCGCTACCTGTCTGTCTCAAGCCATCCAGCAAAAAGGATTCACCGACCAACAGTTGTTGTCAGCAATTAGCGGCGTGATTTCAGTTCCATGAAATCCGTAAATGAGGGAGCAGACATCGTGGATGAGTTCGAACCGAATGTGGTTGCCTTTCTCTGTAATTGGTGTTCCTACGCTGGGGCTGATTTAGCGGGGACCAGCAGGATTGAATATCCCCCTAATGTGAAGACAATTCGGGTCATGTGTTCAGGAAGAATCAATCCCATGTTTATTGTGAATGCCCTTCAGCAAGGTGCTGACGGAGTCCTCATTAGCGGTTGTCATCCCGGCGATTGCCACTACTCCCAGGGAAACTATTTCGCCCGGAGAAGATTTCAGATCATGAGAAGGATATTAGAATATGTAGGAATCGATCCGGCCCGAGTGAGAATAAGTTGGGTCTCGGCCGGCGAAGGACAAAAGTTCGCCGATGTAATCAAAGAAGTTGTTGACGATCTCAAGAAAATTGGACCAGCCAAGAAGATAGCCAGGACCGAATAGATGGTAGATTTAGAGAATATGAAAAAACAGATAAAGGAAATAGTGAAAAGAGAAGACGTAAAATACGTGGTTGGATATCAAGAAGGAACCTACGGCGGGAGGGTTTCACCTTCTTTTGCCCGGACTCCTGAAGAGGTAGACAAGTTCATTTTTTCGCCTCTGTGCTGTAATAATCTGGTAGCCTACCTTGTCTTGGAAGAAAAACTCCCTCTACCCCGGGGCACCAAGGAAGACAAGAAGAAAACGGGAATAATTGTCAAGGGTTGTGATTCAAGAGCCGTGGTTCAGTTGATTCAGGAAAAGGCAATTTCCAGAGACGATGTGATAATCATAGGTATACCTTGCAGTGGAGTAATCGACCCCAAGAAGATGAAAGAGATGTTGGGAAAAGAATCGGGTCGGGTTGAGCTAAAAGAAAACGGGGACAACTATGTGATCGGAATAGACGGCAAGAAAAGGGAGGTTCCCAAAGAGCAACTTATGGCTGGAAACTGCCAAACTTGCCAGTATCAAAACCCAGTAATTTACGATATTCTTGTTGGAGACGAAATACAAGAAAAGAAGGAAGAGAAATACCGCTCAGCAAAAGAACTGGAAGAAAAATCGTTGCCGGAAAGATGGGATTACTGGCAGGAGAAGTTCACCCGGTGCATTAGGTGTTACGCCTGCCGGAACAGTTGTCCTCTCTGCAATTGTCAAGAATGCATGGCCGAAAAACTAACCCCGGTATGGATCAGACGCTCGGTCAACTGCTCAGAAAACACAGCCTTTCACATTATGAGAACCTTTCACACTGCCGGACGATGCGTCGGCTGTGGGAGTTGCGAGAGAGTCTGTCCCATGAACATTCCCTTGACCGAGCTTTACAAAAAAGTAGAAAAAGACGTAATTGACTTGTTTGATTACCGGCCGGGATTGGATCCAGAGAAAAAGCCTCTTTTATCGACCTACAAAGTTGATGATTTAAATAAGAACATACTATGAATGATTACGTCTTGGAAAAGGACAAAATGCGGGAGCTGGTAGCAATGCTTTCCCAAAATAATCTATATGCTCCGGTGGAAAAGGATGGGATTACTACTTTCCAAAAAGTCCAAAAAGCTGAGGAGATCTCCTTTTCCTATCAAAACTCTGACGTTCCCCCCAAGAACATCTTGTTCCCTCAATCAGAGACCATGTTTAGTTACACTTTGGGAAGCCGGCAAAAGATGGAAGTGCCCGGAGGGAAAGGCAAAAACATAATTCTGGGGATTAGACCTTGTGACGGGGAAAGTTTTTCCATATTGGACAAGGTATTTGGCAGAGACTTCCCCGATACTTACTACCTGAGAAAGAGAGAAGATACTACCTTAATTGGACTTTCCTGTAATCAGCCTGGGGCCAATTGTTTTTGTACTTCCTTGAATGGAGGCCCGGGCAATAAAGAAAGCCTTGACCTCCTTCTAACATCTCTGGGAGATGAATATCTGGTAGAAGTGGTGACTGATAAGGGTAGAACCATCATAGAAGACTATCCCCATTTATTTGGCAAAGCTTCAGAGGAACAAAGCCATAAGAAGGACGAAGTAAAAATAAGAGCAGAAAGCCTGGTCAAGAGAAAAATCTCCCTGGAAGGGATTGAAGAAAAGCTGGACCAGGTATTTGATCATGTCTTCTGGAATGAAATTTCTATGAAATGCTTGGGATGTTCTATCTGTACATTCTTATGCCCAACCTGTCATTGTTTTGATATTCAAGATGAGCCCGCCTTAAGACAGGGCAGAAGAATTCGAGTCTGGGATTCCTGTTCCAACCCCGAGTATACCCGGCAGGCTTCCGGGTATAACCCCAGGCCGGCAAGAATGAACCGAGTAAGAAATCGAGTTTACCACAAATACAGATATTACCCGAAAAATTTTGCCGTCTTGGCCTGTGTGGGGTGCGGTAGATGCATTGACAAGTGTCCGGTAAATATGGACATTTTGGATGTCTTATCAGATATAGGAGAGCTCTGAGATGGAAAATCCGTACGTCCCCTATCCGGCTAAAATTGAGAATATCACCGAGGAGGCCTCGGGTGCCAGGGGGATTAAAACATTTAGGCTTTCCCTGCCAGACAAGAAGCGGGGGGACAATTTTGAGTACAAACCCGGGCAATGTGCCATGGTTAGTGTCTTGGGTCTGGGGGAATGCTTTTTCGCTCTCTCCTCTTCTCCCACTCAAAAAGGATTTCTGGAAGTCAGTGTCCTTAAATTGGGAAAAGTAACCATGGCCCTGCATGAAAAGGAAATTGGTGAAAGCTTGACCGTAAGAGGGCCTTATGGTAATGGGTTTCCGGTAGAGGACTGGGAGGGAAAGAAGATTCTCTGTATCGGAGGAGGAATTGGACAAGCGCCCTTGAGGTCTTTAATCAAGTATGTCCTTGATACCAGAGACAAATATGAAAAACTTGATGTAATCTACGGGGCGAGATCTTCTTCTGATTTGTGTTATAAAGAAGAGATGTTCGAGATGGAAAAAAGAGATGACGTGGATGTTCATCTCTCCATAGACAAAGAAGAGGAAGGGTGGGACAGATTTGTCGGATTTGTCCCTACCAATCTAATGAGAGTGGAACCTTCGCCGGAGAATACTATTGCCATTACCTGCGGACCCCCCATAATGATCAAGTTCGTAATTGAAAATCTGGAAAAGTTGGGATTCGCAGATTCTCAAATTTACACCACTCTGGAGATGAGAATGAAATGTGGAATCGGGAAGTGCGGAAGGTGCAATATCGGGAATCTATACGTCTGCAAAGATGGCCCGGTGTTTTCTTGGGAGCAATTGAGGCAGGTTCAGGGAGAAATGTAGGAGTCTCCTGAGGGGTGGAATCAAGAGATACCCGGGAGAATTTGACAAAAATTAGACTATCGTTCAGAGATAGTGCAGAAAGGAGGTAGGAGATGGTGAGAACAGTGGCGATAACCTGCAACGGCTGTGAGCCCACGAACCTTTATCCGGTATTTGTCTTGGGTTCAGCCGCAGCTGCCTCAGGTGACGAAGTAATCTTATTCTTCACCCCTGGGGCCGGCCCAGCTTTGAAGAAAGGAGAGTTAGAGAAACTTCAAATGAAGGGTATGCCGGATATCATGGAGCTCCTGGAGGGTGTGATCTTGTTGGGAGGAAGAATAATGCTCTGTGAATTAGCCCTGGAAGCTAAAGACATAAAAAAAGAAGAATTGAGAGATGACGTGGAAATATGTGGGGCAACTTCGTTTTTGGGGGCGGTAAAAAACCCTTGTCTGACATTTTCTTTCTAAGAAAGGAGAAGAAACTATGGCTACCTATACTCTGGATACCTTGGGGCTTAAGTGCCCTCAGCCGATATTGAAAATGGCCATCAAGGCCAAAGAACTGAAAGAAGGGGATGTGATAGAGGTGTTGGCCGATTGTCCTTCCTTTCCCAATGACATTAAGGCTTGGTGTGAAAAAACAAAAAAGACACTCCTCTATATTTCCGATGAAGGTGGGGGTAAACACAAAGCTCAAATACAGTTTTAGGACGAGTCCCTCATGAAAGATAAGTTCGCACCAAAAATAGTTGGTTTTCTGTGTAATTGGTGTTCCTATGCCGGAGCAGATGTGGCGGGAAATGCCAGACTCAAGGTTCCCGCCGCTTTTGTTCCTATCAGGATAATGTGTTCTAGTAGAGTAGATCCCACTCTCATCCTGGCTGCTTTCTTAAGAGGAGCAGATGGGGTTTTAATTGCCGGATGTCATCCCGGAGATTGCCACTACGAAAAAGGCAATTACTATGCTCGGAGAAGGTTTGTCCTGGTGAAAAATGTGGTAAAAAGTCTGGGGTTGGAATCGGAACGCCTAAGATTATCTTGGATTTCTGCCTCGGAAGGACAGAGATTTGCTGATGTGGTTACCGAATTTACCGAGCATATCAGGGAATTGGGTCCCAATCCGTTGAAGAAGAAAACTAATTTGTGAAGAGAAGAGATCATGAATGATAACAAGGCAGTCCTGGTAATTGGGGCAGGCGTTGCCGGCATGGAAGCAAGCTTGACCCTGGCAACGGCAGGGAAAAAGGTATATCTGGTGGAGAAAGATACCTACCTGGGGGGAAACGTCATAAAATATGAAGAAGTTTTCTCTAACATGGAATGTGCCACCTGCATGATTGCACCAAAACAGCAAGAAGTATTGCAGCATGAAAACATCGAGCTGCTCACTCTCAGTGAGGTTCAAGAGATCCAAGGCTCCTACGGAGATTTCCGGGTAAGAATAAGGAAAAAGGCTCGATATGTGAGTTTGGAAGATTGTATCGGATGCGCTGCTTGTTTTGAAGTCTGTCCAGTAAGTGTAAGAAACGAATTTGAAGAAGAACTGGGGGAAAGAAAAGCAATCTACGTACCCTGCGCCGGAGCTCTTCCCAATGTACCCAGAATTAACACCCAGAACTGCCTGAGATGGAAAGGAGAAGAGTGCCAGGCATGCCAAGAAGCTTGCATGTTTGAAGCCATAGATTTTGATCAAAAAGATGAAGAACTTGAAGTCAAGGTGGAAGCAGTTATCCTGGCTACCGGATTTGCTCCTCTTGATCCCCGCCGGATTCCTAAATACGGATACGGACTGGATGATGTTTACACTGCCTTGGAATTTGAAAGGATGTACGCCTCAAATGGGCCTACCGGAGGAAAAATAATCTTGAAAGACGGAAGTTCCCCTAAGAGAGCTACTGTTATTTATGGGGTTGGAATGAAAGATTTCTCCTGTCCCGCTTCAATATGTACCATGTATTCTCTCAAGTTCATCCACTATCTGAAAGATAAGATTCCTGATCTGGAAATAACTGAGTTTTACAGAGAGCTTTGTGTGCCCTGTAAATCATGCCAGAAATTCTATGAAAAAATGAGAGAAACCGGAGCTGTCCTTATCAGGGCCGAAGATATTGAAGTGAGACAAAAAAATGGAGAGAAAGTGATTACTTACAAAACTGAAGCTGAGAAAGAAGAAAGTATTGTTAGCGATATGGTCATTATTGCTACTCCCATTAGGCCGAGAGACGACGCCTCCGGGGTAAGCCGGATTTTTGGTGTTGCTCAATCTAAAGATGGTTTTTTTGCCAAGGAAGAGACTGAGATTTCTTCCGTGACTACTTCCAAAAAGGGAATATTTATTGCCGGGTGTGCCGCGGGACCCAAAGACATTCAAGAATCCATAGCCCAATCTCAAGCGGCCGCCGGACGAGTACTATCCTTATCTCCTTAAATCTGACGGAGGAAAAATGGGAAAGATTGGCGTCTATCTATGTGAATGTGGGCCGAATATAGCGGATAAAGTTGATATTGACCAGGCTATTAAGGAACTATCCGCCTTAAAAGGGGTAGAGGTAGTTGACAGACACAAGCTGTTATGCTCTGAAGGGGGAAAGGAATTTCTCAAGAAAGAGATTAGGGAGAAAGGACTTACTCGACTGGTGGTTGCTGCCTGTTCCCACAAGCAGCACGAAGTTACCTTCATGAAAGTATGCCAAGATGCTGGGTTGAATCCCTATCTTTTTCAACTGGTAAATATTCGGGAACAATGTGCCTGGGTCACTCCCGACAAGGATGAGGCAACCGAGAAGGCCATAAGATGTATCAGATCAGCTATCTCGAGGGTACAATATCACACTGCTCTGGAGCAAAAGCAGATAGAATGCAACCCTGATGTTCTGGTGATTGGTGGAGGAATAACCGGAATTCAGGTAAGTTTGCTCCTGGCCGGCAAAGCCAGAAAAGTCTATTTAGTTGAAAAGACTTCCCAGTTAGGAGGAGGAGCAGTAAAATTCGAAAGACTGTTCTCGGAGTTGGTGTCCAGTTCCATGATCGAAGAAAGAATAGCCAAAGTCCTGGAAAATGAGAACACTGAAGTTCTTACTGATAGTGAAGTACAGGAAGTCTTAGGTTTCTTCGGAAATTTTGTGGCTAAAATTCGGAAGTCGGGAGAGGAAGTCGAACTCAAGGTGGGAGCCATAGTAGTAGCCACTGGTTGTAAGCTTCTTGATCCCGGGGAAATTTCCAAATATGGCTACGGAAGATTTGATGATATTTACACTTCTTTGGAGATTGAGTTAATGAATGCCGGCGGAAAAATCCTGCTGAAGAATGAAAATCCACCCAAATCTGTGGCTATTGTTCACTGTGTCGGTAGAGAAGAAAAGGGGTACTGTTCCAAAATATGTTGTTCCTATTCTGCCAAATTTCCTAAATATTTGCGAGATAAGATAACGGATGTTGAAATTCATGAATTATATTATGATTTGTGTACCTCAAGATACGAAATGGAAAGAAAAGACGTAAATTTGATTCGTGTGGTGGATATTGAAGTCACCGAAAAAGATGGGAATAAGATCATACAGTATCAAACTGAGCAGGGGAAGAAGAATACTCTTTCCACGGATATGGTAATTCTTCTGCCGGTGATCGAACCGAGCAGTGATGTAGCTAAACTGGCCGAGATGCTCAATATTTCTCAAGATGAGAGAGGGTTTTTCGCTGAGGCACATGTGAAGCTCAACCCAGTGTCAACCACCCTGGAAGGTATATATATTGCCGGATGTATTCAAGGACCCAAAGACATTTATGATTCAGTCATGCAGTCTGAAGCAGTAGCCGGAAAAATTCTTTCCTCCCTGGTGCCCGATAAGAAATTAGAGCCCGAAGTGAAAACTTCCTATGTATCTGAGGTGTTTTGTACCGGTTGTCAAACCTGTCTATCCGTCTGTTCGTATAGTGCCATTACTTACGATGAGGTGAGGAGCGTTTGTGTAGTAAACGAGGTGTTATGTCGGGGATGTGGAAACTGTGCCTCTGCTTGTCCATCCGATGCCATATCTCACAAGCATTTTACCTCTCGGCAAATTTACCAAGAACTCATCGAAGCCTTGAGATGAGAGCCTAAACAGGAAACAGCAAAAGTGACAAAAGGTGGAACCGTGGTAAAAAGAGGTGTTTTAGAAGAAGCTGTTTTGGATTTCGTCAGAAAGGCCTGGGACAAAAAATGCTTTGATGCTCTGCTAATTCCGGCAGTAGTTCCATCGGGTGATTCCTATGCCTATCTACTAATCCAGGACAAGTCACTGCTGGAAAATGCTTCCCCCTTGCCGCCCGTTATTTCTGTCCAGGGAGGGAAGGCGCTTTCAAGTATCACCAAAAGGGGGAAGTTAAGTAAGCGAATCGCTGCCCTTATGCGTCCTTGTGAAATCAGGGCTGGGATCGAGTTAAGCAAATTAGGGCAAGCAGATTTAGAAAGTATACTCTTAATTAGCATTGATTGTCCGGGAGCATTACCCCTCTCTGACTATGTGTCTGATCCCAAGAAGGGAAAAGAAAAATTCACCAAAGTCCTGAAAGAATGGGGAAACGAATCGGTGAGGCCGGTCTGCAAAACCTGTCTTTACTTCGCCGCCCAAGTGGGGGACCTCCATTTGGCCCTTTTAGGAGAAGAGAAGAGAGCTTGTCCTATCCCCGTCACTGATAAAGGCAAAGGACTATTGGAAATTCTGAATATTCCTTCCCAAGAGAATTGGGATAAGTGGGAAGACAAAGTGGGTGAAATAAGAAAGAAAAGAGAGCAAAACAAGAAAGAATTGGAAGGAGAATTGGAAACTGAGGTATTGGGGTTAGACAAGTTGCTTGATACTTTCAGTCAATGTATCGGTTGTCACAATTGCATGAGAGCTTGTCCCATATGTTATTGCCGATTGTGTTATTTTGATTCAGACAATACTAAGCATGAGTCCAGGGACTACCTTGATCAAGCTCACAGTAAAGGAGTCCTCAGATTTCCTGGTGACACGTTATTGTTTCATTTGGGAAGAATGTCTCACATGAGCTTGTCCTGTGTAGGCTGCGGGAGTTGCGAAGATGCCTGTCCTATGTCTATTCCGGTAGCCCAGGTACTCAGCTTTGTGGCGGAAAAAAACCAACAACTGTTTAATTACCTTCCCGGAATGGACAAAGAAGAAAAGATCCCCTTGGTTACTTATCAAGAAGAGGAATTTGAAGAATTTGAGGATTCTCATTAAGAGTGGAACGGGAGAAAAATGGCTAAGGTTTTGAGGATAAAGCAAGGAGCAGAAAAGGGAGTAAAGGAAGTCTTGAAATTCCTTCTGGAAAAGGAACGGGTTAGGGCGGTGTTCACCTTGAGAAAAATAAGTGGAAATGGTGCGGTGAGTTACTCCTTGGTCACCGATCCAAGCGCAATTGAGACTTGCCTGCCTCTTTATCCTTTGATGCCCACCAATGCAGCAAAATCGCTTTCTCGGCTCACTTCGAGGGAATCTCTCTCGGAGCCTATGGCAGTTCTTGTGAGACCATGCGAGTTGAGAGCATTTGTTGAGCTGGTGAAACTGGAACAGGGAAGTCTGGAAAATATGCTCATTATCAGCTCCACCTGCGGCGGGGTCTATCCTCTAAAAATGGCTGTCACCAATAGTATAGATAGAAATCTGGAAAAATATTGGAATAGCCTGAAAATCTCAGAAATACCTTCTGGTATAAGACCTACTTGCCAGGGATGTGAGCATTTCTTGCCTTACACCTCCGATTTGACCGTGGCTTTGATCGGTGAAGATATTGATACGTCTTGTTCCTTGTTTTTGAATACCGAAAAAGCGGAGAAACTCCTCAAGGGCATAGAAGGAGAAATCCTTGATCAGGAGCCGAGAAGTGAGGCGATGGAGTCTTTAAAAGAAAAGAGAATTTCGGAAAGGGAGAAACTCTTTTCCCACCTTGACCTGGAGAATCGTGGTCTCGAGGGGCTAATACAGGTGTACGGTAAGTGTATCGGATGTCACGGGTGCAGTAATGTGTGTCCGCTATGTTATTGTACTCTTTGTTTTTTTGACTCCAAGGTGAATGAGCTAAACTCCCTTTCTTACGAAGGAGAAATGAAAAAGAGAGGGGGGATTAGAGTCCCTCCCAAAACGATCTTTTACCACCTGGGAAGATTATCCCACGTGAGTATTTCCTGTGTGGGGTGTGGTGCTTGTAGTGATGTGTGTCCGGTGGATATCCCGTTGTCAACAGTCTTTCTTAAACTCGGTAAAGCCGTTCAAGAGGTGTATGACTACTTGCCGGGAAGAAGCCCTGATGAGAAGATACCTCTTCAGATGTTCAAAGAGGAAGAATTAGCTGAGTTTGAGCAATAGGAGAAAACCGTGGGGCAAGAATTTAGACCAAAAATCATTGGTTTTCTTTGTAACTGGTGTGCTTATGCCGGCGCTGATCTTGCTGGGGTAAGTAGGCTTCATATGCCTGCTTCCCTGAGAACCATTCGGGTAATGTGCTCCAGCCGAGTAGATCCCCTTCACATCATAAATGCCCTTTTGGCGGGGGCCGATGGTGTCCTGGTAGCTGGATGTCATCCTGGGGATTGCCATTACAGCAAAGGAAACTACTATGCTCGGAGAAGGTTTGCTCTGCTCAAGACTATGTTGGCAAGTTTAGGTTTTGAGCCTGAGCGAGTCAGACTTTCCTGGATCTCAGCTTCCGAAGGACCAAGATTTCAACAGGTAGTTAAGGAATTCACCGAGGAAATAAAGAAGCTGGGGAGAAACCGGTCCGGAGAAAAAGTATTCATTTAGCCAAGAGACCGCAACCGTCTCTTCAGGAGTTGATATTGGCTCGCTGACAGGAAGTGAGAGTAGAGATTGCACCGGGAAAGTGATAAGTCCAAAATTCAAGAGGAATTACCCAGAAAAGGGGGTGAGAAAAGTGGAGGAAATAAAGCCGGACAAAACCCTTGATGTCAGGGGAGAAATTTGTCCTTACCCCGACCTAAGAACTATGGTAACCTTGAAAAAGATGGAGAAGGGGCAGATTTTGGAGGTTCTGGTTGATTACCCAATGTCGGTGGAACGTATCCCGGAAAATGCTAAGAAGTCAGGACACGAAGTGCTCAAAGTGGAACAAATTAAGGGTCCCGACCACCGACTGCTGATCAAAGCGAAAACCGGGTAGCCAATGAACCACTGATATTTACCTTGACAAAAGATAGGACGCTTGGGAAGATTGTGTCTTCTGTAGATTTTTGCCCCATCGCAAATCCTATCTTTTCGTTTCAGTACTCATAGAAAACGATTTTTGTATCTAACATAATGAAGGAGGTATCAGCATGAAAGGAAGGTATGCAGGGAGAATCTTGCTGGGTGGTCTCATTGCTGCACTGTTACTGGTCTCAGTACCCGTTCTGGCAGCGGAAGACTACAAAACCAAGGCTGATTTTCTGGCTGAGGCCCGGGAAGTAATCCAGGAAATAACCGTCGAGGAAGCATTCAACAATTACTTCAAGCCCAAGAAAGCCGGCGTAGTATTCCTGGATGTGCGAGAAGCTGATGAGGTGGAAGCAGGCCATCTTCCGGGAGCAGCCTGGCTGGCCCGGGGGTTAATTGAATTCAAGACTGAAACCATGTTTGCCGACCGGGATGCCCAAATGATCATTATCTACTGTAAGAATGGGGGAAGATCGGCCCTGACGGCACAAACCTTGCTGGAAATGGGCTATAACGTAATCAGTATGAACGGCGGCTTTGAGGGATGGGAAGAAAAGCACTATCCAGTGCAACGAGGTGCCATCGCTTCCTCAGAGGGAGGGTGTGGATAGCCCCGCTGTTTCAGAGGCAAAAATGAGGTAAATCTATCGATGAGGGTACCTTGGCAGGAGGTGCCCTCGTTCTTGCTTCTCTTTCCACCTTTGGGAAAAAGAGTGGCGAGAAATTCTGGGAAAATGACTCGAAAGGAGGTCAAAAACAATGGACCTTTCAGTACTCTACGGATTTCTGGTAGGAGTATTCTTTGGATATATTCTCCAAAGGGGTAGGCTTTGTTTCAATTCGGCGATTCGTGACGTGAGGTATTTGACTGACAACTTCCTTATGAAAGCCGTGGCTCTGGCCCTGGGATTAAATGCCCTTTTGTTCACTCTTATGGCTCAAATCGGGGTGATTAAGCTGGTTCCCCTAAGCCTGATGCCGGTGGGTAACATCGTTGGTGGATTGTTGTTCGGACTGGGGATGGTATTGGTGGGAGGTTGTGCCAGTGGAGTGACCTATCGAGTGGGTGAAGGCATGACTACCGCCTGGTTGGGAGCACTCTTTTTTGGCTTGTTTGCCGCCGCTGCCAGTAACAGTTTCTTGAAACCATTGGCCGGTATTCTGAAAGGTCCTGCCTATACCATCCAGGGGGATGGAGTTTATTATGCAGCCCAGTCAGTGGGTCCGACTATCGCCAATACCTTGAAAATAAATCCCTGGATTCCAGCCGTTGTCTTTGCCGTTACCATGTTCGTCTATGTCTTTGCCACTAAGACGACCAAAAGACCCTCTTCTCCCTGGAGTTGGCAACTCACAGGTGTGATGGCCGGCATAGTTTCCGTCATTGCCTACGCCCTGAGGCAATATCTTTCCTGGGACCCGACGTACGGGTTGGGAATCACCGGGGGATGGGTGAGCCTCCTGAAGTACGTCACCGGTGGATCATATCTGGGCTGGACGGGTGCTCTCATTGTGGGAATAATAGTCGGGGCCGGTGCCATCGCCGCCATAAAGAAGGAATTTAAGATCCGAATGCCCAGAAGGCCAGGCACGTATGCTCAGGTTGTGGCCGGAGGAGCAGTTATGGGTCTTGGGGCAACAGTTGCCGGAGGGTGCAATATTGGACACATCTTGACCGGTGTCCCTCACCTGGCATGGGGTTCACTCATAGCCGCCTCCTTCATAATCCTGGGAAATTGGCTGGGATATTATGTAGTCTTCCGCAGAATGGGCTGAGCCCCGCTTGACTTTCCACTTTAGCGAGGAATATTCCCAGACAAATTGAAAGTTCCCAGGATTAAGATTTAGTCAGTATTACCAGGGAAGTCAAAAACAACTTTGACTTCCCTTCTCTTTTGTTAGCTTCCTATATGTATATATAATATAAGTATATAGGATTAATCATGACAGGAAAGCTAAGAACTTTAAGTGGACTACGTCAAAGGATAGTTAGCTTAAGAGAAGAGAGAAAGAGATTAGAAGATTCTCTTTTTAGACCCAAGAAGATGGTCCGGGCTTCTTTAAGTTTTATCCCCGGTTACTGTGGCAAAGAAGACTGTCGTTGCAAAAGGGGTCAACCTCATGGTCCTTATCCCTATTTATCTGAGAGATACCAGGGAAGAACCAGAGTGACCTACGTGAAAAAGAAGGATCTTGCCAGGATAGGAAAAGAAGTAACCGAGTATGTCCGTATTCAAAAGGGTCTGGCTCATCTGAGAAAGATTAATAGTGAGATTAGATTTCTTTTACAGAGAATCAGAGACCTTAACTTGAGAACAGTTAGTGAGGTAAGGGAAAAACAATGAGAGAAGCACTCAAAGTATGGGCAAGGAAAGAAGAAGAGATTGAAGAAGCTATCATTAACGGGGAAGAAGTAGAAGTAGTAGAAAGTGACTTTGGGGCTAATGAGTTTCTCCTTGATTTTTTAAAGGAGAATGGTCTTTGGGATATCATCACCCAAATGGTACCGGTAGTAAAGAAGGATAATGGCTATCCCTCCAAGATCATCCTGGGTACTCTGGTAATGAAAGAGCTGCTTTCTATCGGTAAACTATCCGGAATGGGTAAAATCACCCGTGATGGTAAGTTAATGGCTGATATCGGCTTTGGTATTGAGAGAATTACCCAGGCTAAGAAAAAGGACCAGGGAGTGATTGACCTTGGTACAGTAAGGAATCACTTGAAGAGAATCCCCCGGGAAGAGTCCGAGAAAGCTCTTTACCGTCACTTAAGACTGTTAAGGAAGAAGCGTTGGATTAGGGGTCAGGAGTACGTAGCTGATGCAGTAAAGCTAGAAGTTCCCTATGGGGAAACCTTTGAAGGAAGGGAACGGGTCTGGGATAAAAAGGAAAAGCGCTACATCTACGGCTACAAGTTAGAGCTTTTAATGAATGTTACCTCTACGGGAAGACTGCGCTTTATTGGAGCGGCCTTGGCACCCATCAATGCTGATGAGAGAGTCCTACTTATCAAGATCTTTCAAAGGATAGAGCGCTATCTGGGGAAGGGTAAGGTGAGAGAAATCATTGAGACTCTTACCCTGGATCGGGGCTACTGGGGAGCTCACTTCCTATGGAAGTTAAAGAACATCTGGGGAGTTGATTTCATCATCCTAATAAGAGACGATGATCTTCATCTGGCTCAGGCAACAGAGTTATATCTTGAGGGAATTAATCCTTCCTTTGAAGATAAATGGATTACGGTGAAGAAAGAAGGAGGAGGAGAGGAAGAAGATTAGAGTAGCTGGGATTAATGGACTTGCCTTAAGAAGATATTCCAGGCCAGGTAAATACCAGGATTGGGGGGAGGTGAACGTAGTGGTAGTTCTTGATGAAGACAAAGAAGGAAAGACAAGGAGGAGAATCTATGTCACCAGTCTTAAGGCTGAGGAGCATCCCTTTAGGATATACCAGCTCTATAAAGACCGCTGGGTCATTGAGAATCAGGGGATTAGGTATCTCTCTCAAAGGT
This sequence comes from Candidatus Aerophobus profundus SCGC AAA252-L23, assembly GCA_000402295.1. Lineage (GTDB taxonomy): Bacteria > Aerophobota > Aerophobia > Aerophobales > Aerophobaceae > Aerophobus > Aerophobus profundus. The sequence goes on along the minus strand of AQRW01000173.1, from coordinate 16,252 downwards.
GGAACTTAAGAGACTTAGCCGGAAGAACCTTAAATTCCATTCAGGCCAGAATCTTTAGTGTTCTTATGCTCTATAATGCGGTCAAGATCCTGGAGATGAAGTATGAAGGGAAGATGGAGAAACTGGAGAAGGAAATGAGAGAAAGAGGAGAACTCTCCTATCTTTCCGGAGCTCGTCTGATTGTCTACGGAAGGGAAAGATACTACGGGGTGTTCAGTGGAGTTGAGTACGCTAATTTAGTAGCCCAATATACCGCCCAATATACTGCCAAAGCTACTGCCAAAGCTACTACTGAAAAAAGGAATCAAGAGATTGCCAAGGAACTGGAGAAAATACTTCTTCAGAAAGAGAGCAAGAAGAAGATTGCTCAGTTTATCAGAAGACTGCGAGAGGAATAATCCTCATTCACTCATTTTTACAAGGGAAGGTAAAGGTAGAAGAAGGGTGGGTAGTGCTTTTTGGTGAGCCCCTGGGCCAAATGAACACTTACAGAGAGGTAAAATCTAGGTAGCTTATACTTTTATCTGAGTTGACCTCTGATTAGGCTCTTGTTTTTTCTCATTTTTCTCTCCATGGCCCAATATGGTAATCTACTTTCAATTTCTCAGTGGAGGCACTTGCCATTGATCGAGTATAAGCTATTATGTATAGCAGTCTTGATCTTATTTGAGAATTATGTCTGTGAGGGCAAAAGGTGATTTTTACTAAGAGGTTTTGAGGGATGTTTACCCGGCAATTAAGGCATTTTGTTAAACCAAATAAGAAGCCTAAGGAACACATCCACAGAGTCTACGACCTGGGCGTTTTCTTAATTGGTGCTATCCTGTTGGTTTTAATCTTCGGGTCTCTAAATCGGCCTCTTACCCTGGAATATATCCGAAGAATTAGTTTATCTCCGATATTTGTCGACCTGGATAGTAATGGGAGAGAAGATATAGTAGCCATCAACAGAAAAATGGACAGGCTTCTTGTATTTCTGAACTCAGGGGACGAGAGGTATCAGAAATGCTATATTAGCGAGGTGAAGGCATCCACTACTAAAGCTTCCCTGAGTATCTCCAGTACGTTACAGACTTCTTTGGGGTTGGAGATGGTTATACCTCTAAAGCCAGTAGGACTGAGGGTGAGAGTTGAGGATAAAAATGCAGATGGCTATCCCGATATTTGTCTTGAGGATATGAGAGGGATTACCTGGTTCATAAATAACGGTAGGGGGCAGTTTAAAGAAAAGATAAGAGAGTGGAAAAGCTACGGTGCAGTCAAGTTTCGTTTTAACCAACTAAATTAAGTCTCTCACTGGGGAAAGATAAAAGTCCCTTCTACTTTGGGGAATTATTTCTCCTCTTGGGAGTGTTTAGAATTTCCAGCAAAACTCTAACGATTTTTTCGTCATAACGGGTTCCCGCACCATTTTTTAATTCCTCTATAGTTTCCTTCTGAGAACGAGCAGGTCGGTAAGGTCTAATCGAAGTCATAGTGTCAAAGACATCTACCACCTTGATTATTCTTGAGCCAAGGGGGATTTCTTCTCCTCTTAACTCACCGGGATACCCGGGGAAATCCGCATTCATCCTACCATCGTACCTTTCATGATGATACTTTATTATTCTACTTACCTGGCCGGATCTGGGGATATGGTTGAGGGCCTCGGCGATAGCCGAGGGGTGTTTTCTTATTAGCTGCATTTCCTGGCCGGTGAGACTGGTAGGCTTATTTAATATTGATTCCGAAATTATTACCTTACCCATATCGTGCAGGGCCGCAGCCATACGAATATCTTTGACTTGATTATCATCCAGATTCATTTTTTGGGCTACTGCCTCAGCTAACTTTCTTACCCGTTCAGAATGACCAGTGCTGTAGGGGTCCTTTAGTTCCTCCAGATCGGCCAAGGTTTCCACCGTAGCCGTGAAGTCCTCTTCCAGTTGTTTCTTTAGTTCTTTCCTTAAGGTGATATCTCTAACAATGCCGGTGAAGGCGTAAGGTTTCCCCTCAGTATCTGTCAATAAGGAGAGATCTCTTTCCACCACAATTTCCTTATTTTGGCTGGTTCGCAGTTTCAACTCCTGGTTTTTTAGAAAAGTTTTCCCCTGCAAGACCTTTAATCCTTCCTTTATTTTGGGCAAGTCCTCTTGGCAGACAAAAGAATCAAAGGAACGGCCAAGTAATTCTTTTCTATTGTAGCCAAGCATAGAGGCAAAAGCTTCGTTGGCTTCCAGAATGAGGCTATTTAAATCAAGCATCACAATACCGGAAGCAGCGTTTTCCACCAGATTTCTATATTTCTCCTCGGATTGCTTGAGCTGATGTTCCTTTCTAGTGAGGATTCGGAAAAATACCTCGATTACAATGAATATTACGATGATTCTAATAATCTGGCTTACCAGGGTGTCCATAAAAGGGAGGGAACGGAAGTAAAAATAGTATAACTGCAAGCCAAAAATAGCCCAGGCAGCCAATCCGAATGCTACCCATTTCAGCTCAACTAATGAGATGGGTTTCCGGTGCTTTACTTGCTTTTCTCTTTCCATTGGCTAAAAAATTTCCTTTACTCATTTTCTTTTCCCTTCATATCTTACCAGAACTGAGGGAAATGTTAAGAGTCGGAAAAGGGTGCTTTGTTGTTAGAGAGCAAAGAGGCTTGTCAGTCTAGGGGTTTTTTAGTAGAATAGAATTGGAAGAAAGGTAAAAAAAGGATGATGTTGATTTACATAGAGTGTTTGTTCCGAATACCAGTAACTTAGAGTGAGGAGGTTGGCCAATGTGGTTCGGCTTGATTATTATCGTTATCGGGGTTCTTCTACTTCTCAAGACTTTGGGGGTTCCTATAGCGGGGAATATTTGGGGGATTTCCTGGGCCCTTATTCTTATCGCCGTAGGAGCTACCATCGTCACTCAGTGGAAGAATTGGGGCTCCTGGTGTAATCCTGAACGGTGGCATAGGCGAAGTTATCGCAAAGAAGAGCTGGAGGAACTTAAAAGACTCTATGCCCGGGGTGAGATAAGTAAGGAGGAATTTGAGAAAAGGAAGGCTGATCTTACTGGGAAGTGAAGAAAGGAGGATCGCTTATGAAGTGTAGTATTCCTGAATTAAGACAAAGAAGATTGACTGACCAGCGGTTGTCATTCGGCGCCTATTTGATAATTATGGTCGCTCTGATAGCTCTGATGGTCGTCATAGCTGTTACCATGGTGATTTCTCTGGTTGCTCGGATTCCGGAGTTTTTCCCCTATCGAGAATTTCCTTTTGGTTTCCAATCCTCCTCTTATCCCTGGTCTTTCTTTGCCCTGGCCGGATGGGTGATTGGATTGATTGTAGTTGCTGTTGCTCTCTCCATTATTTATTGGTGGTACCAGTGGCAGCTTTATAAGAGAAGAAATGAGCATATTGAGCGAGCCAAACGGCTCAAACTCAGACTTTCTCGCTGGCTGAAGGAAAAATATAAGATTGATGTGGAGGATTTGACCTGGTCGGATACCCATTTGAGTATCCGGGAACAACACCGTGGTACAGGTTTTTTTGTTCTCTGGGTTGTTTTTAATTACCTTTCTTGGACTATCCCGCTGGTAGGATTCATCCTTACCCTGGTGGCCTGGTACTGGCTTACCGTGGATTACTATTTTCACGAGCAGGGGGAGCAGGAGTTCTTCCGCCGGGTGTCCCACAAACTCGAGGAAAAGGGGGTTTCCTTTGATCCAGCAATCCTGTATCCTCTGTATTCCCGGAATATGGTTCTTTATATCGTTTTGACATTCATTGTCCCGGGATGGACTATCTGGTGGTCTTATGTCCTCTTTCATGATGGTAATGTCCATTTTGACACCCACGAGCATTGGGAGTCTCAACTGGAAAGAATTATTAATCAGGTCCAAACTTCTGTTCCGCCAGAGCTTCCTCTGGAAATCCTCAAGGAGCGATATGTCCGAGGTGAGATCAGTAAGGAAGATTTTGAGAGAATGAAAGGTGAACTATCCGAGGAGTAATATTTAGATCCAGATTTATTCTCCCCCACTTGTTTCTCGGAATGTGAATGTCATCACCTGACCCGGTTTACTTTTTCACCAAGGTCTTAATTTGTTCCTTTATTTTTTCGGCTTCTACAAGAAGATACCTGAGTTGGTCCTCTACCCTCCGGTTTATGGTTCCTTTAGGGAAACTACCATCTTTCTGTCTTTCCCTGACCGGTACCCCGGTGAGAATCTCTATACCTTGATCAATGGTAGAAATGGCCCAGAGGTGAAACTTACCCTCTTTAACTGCCTCAATTATCTCGTTCTTGAGCATCAGATTCTTGAGGTTGCTCTTAGGAATAATCACTCCTTGTTCTCCGGTCAGGCCCTTAGCTTGACATACTTCGAAGAAGCCCTCAATTTTCTTATTCACTCCCCCAATAGGCTGAATTTCTCCTTTTTGGTTAACTGATCCCGTTACAGCAATTCCTTGTTTAACCGGGACATTGGCTAAGCTGGAGAGAATAGCCAATAATTCAGTAGAGGAAGCACTGTCCCCTTCTACATAAGAGTAACTTTGCTCAAAAGTTAGACTGGCCGAGAGAGCCAGGGGTATGTGGGTGCCAAACTTTCCTCCCAGGTAACCGGAGATAATCATAACTCCCTTATTGTGAGTTTTCCCACTTAGTTTGACATCCCGGTCAATATGCACCACTCCTTTGTCTCCCATAAATGTTTGGGCAGTAACCCTGGTGGGCTTACCGAACATAAAATTTCCGTAATTGTAGATGGATAGTCCGTTAACCTGGCCAACTTTTTCTCCTTTTACATCAATCAGGATAAAGTTTCTCTCAATCATTTCCTGAACTTTATCTTTGAGCAAGCTGCTGCGGTATTCTTGCTCCTCTACGGCTTTTTCTACATAATGGCTGGAGATGTAAGGATGGTGGTCCTTTTGGGCAAAGAAACTTGCTTCTCTCAACAAATCAGCAATTTTGCCAAATTGCAGAGAAAGTTTTTCCTGATTCTCAGCCAGGCGAGAAGAGTACCCCAGTATAGCTGACATACCCGATTTATCACAATGGGGTAATTTCTCTTCATTGCATATTTTACAGATAAACTGGGTACATTTTCTTATGTTATCCTCGTTGATAGAAGATTCATAATCAAAATCAGCTCTTACCTTGAATATTTTTTGAAAGTCCTCGTCATGAAGGTGTAATAGCTCAAAAATGGTGGCACTCCCCACCATCACTACCTTAATATCCAGAGGGATGGGATTGGGTCTAAGGCCAGTAGTGCTGATAAATCCGTACTGTTGGGTGATGTCCTCTGTTCTTACCCGTTTTTCTCTCAGAGTTCTTTTTAAGGCATCCCAAACGAAGGGATTAGTGAGAACTTTCAGGGCGTCAACCACAAGATAGCCCCCATTAGCTCTGGCCACGGAGCCGGTCTTTATGCGAGTGAAATCAGTAATATAACCTCCTAAGTGAGCCACCCGTTCAATGGTTCCAAACATATTATTGTAGGTGGGGTTATTTTGTTCAATTACTGGAGCATGTTTTAACCCGGAATTATCTATTATCACATTGACCTGGTACTTGGTGAAAGGAGAGGAGGCCGATAGCCTTGTTTCCAAAGAAAGAGTCTTTTTCTTCTCTTTGTCTAAAAAGATATCAATGTTTTGAGTAACATCGCCTTTAACTTCCGTCAGGTATTCCAACAAATCCGGGAACGGTTCGTATTTATCTCTGAGAATTCTTATTCGAGATTCTACTATCGAAGAAGCTAATTTTTTATTGAATTCATCCAGTTTTTCCTGAGACTCTCTCTCCAAAAGTTCTATTTGTTGGAAGGCTTTCTGTATTTCTTCCTGGAGAATACTAATTTTGCTTTCTATTTTTTTCTTTTCTTCCTCAGAGAGACCCTGATATTCTTCTTTACTTAGAGGCGTTCCATCTTCTTTGAGGGGAACGGGGGAAAATCCCAGCGTTGTTCTGGCAATACCCAGCCTGTTTTCTCTGGCTTTCTTTTCCAGCCGGGAGAAAAGTTCTTTTTTCTGATCGGTAAATCTTTTTGTGATAGCCTTTTTCTGCTTATCGTATTCTTCACTCTGAAATCTTTTAGGCAAGTCAATCCTCAGGTGATAAATCAAATGTCTCATATCTTCCCTGAAGACTTTGCCCTGCCCGGGGGGTAGGTGAATTACCCCGGGTCTGTCCGGATCCTGGAAGTTATAGATGCAAAACCAATCATCAGGTACTCTTCGCTTGGAAGCTACTTTCTGGAGAATCTCATTTACCGAAGTTCTTCTTCCTGTATTTCTCATCCCGGTCACATAGATGTTGTAGCCAGCACTGTTCATATTTAGTCCAAATAAAATGGAGTTTACTCCTCTCTCTTGACCGACGATTTCTCTGGTCTGGGGAATATCCTTGGTGGTGTTCCAGGGAAAATCATCCAGAGAATAAAACTTCCTTAGACTTTCGGGGCCAACCTCATAATTATTCAAGTTGATCCTCCTTTTTAGCTTGCTCGGTGGTCTACCTCCAGGATACTTAAAAACACTGACTAGTCAAGATAAACTCTGTTTTCGACTGTCTTTTATGGTCTGCGTTTGTTGGACGAATATTTAAATCTTGGTTATAATGATTTTGGGGTGATGGGGGCATATTTTATCCGGATAGTTGACACCTGTTTTTCTTAATAAACACATAATTCTGAAAAAGGGATTATTGAACCCTGGGTCAAGTATTCAAATCGGCTGACAAGGGGCAAGAGGAAGGTATAAATTAAAGGAGGAGTAAGTGACGCACAAAGAACGAACTCTGGCGGCCATAAATCATCAAGAGCCTGATCGTGTACCTGTCTGTGCCTGGTACACTCCTGAGGCGGAAAAAAATTTGCTGGCCCATCTCGGGCTGAATACCTCCCAAATTGGTATTTATCAAGCAGGAGTGGGAGCTTTGGAGATTAAGATGGACCATGATTTTCTAATTACCTGGATTGGACCCTGTACTAGCTATTATGCTCAGGAGAGTTCGGAGTACTCTGATGAGTGGGGAATAGGGTGGAAGTGGTTTAGGCATGGTACTGGGGGTAGCTATACGGAGATGGTCTATCACCCTCTGGCTGGTGATGACGACCTGTCCAAATTGCATATTCCTGATTTTGCTGATGAGAAACGATATGAGGGAAGCCGGAAAATGATCGCCACCTACGGGGACGAATATGCCATTATGGGTGGGGTAGCCTGCACTTTGTTTGAGCTGGCTTGGTATCTAAGGGGTCTGGAGAATCTGATGATGGATATGCTCGTTAACAAGGATTACACTAATGAACTTCTGGATAGGTTAATGACCTGGATTCTAATAGCTGGCAGGAAACTAATTGAGTTGGGGGTAGACATTATCTGGGTGGGGGATGACGCCGGGATGCAAGATCGTATGCTTATGCGCCCGGAGCTCTGGCGGGAGTTTTTGAAGCCCCGGTACGCTCGTATGTTTAGTGAATTCAAGGATATTAATCCAGATATCAAAATAGCCTTTCACAGTGATGGCTATATAGAACCAATAATTCCTGATTTCATAGAAATTGGGCTGGATATACTGAATCCTGTCCAGCCCAAGTCAATGGATCCGGCCAGACTAAAAAAGCTCTACGGAGATAAACTCACTTTCTGGGGTTGTGTGGATATTCAGGAGGTTCTCCCCTTTGGAACACCCGAAGATGTAGAGCAAGAAGTAAAGCTGAGAATCGAGACTGTGGGAAAGAGAGGAGGGCTTCTATTAGCTCCCGCTCATAATATCCAGCCACAGGTAACCATAGAAAACATTTTGGCCTTCTATCGAGCTGCCAGAAAGTACGGAAAGTATCCTTTGGCAGGATAAAACTAAAAGGAAGAAAAAATGATCAAGAGGCGGTAGCAGCGGTAGTTTGTGCCAATCTTGAGAGAAGTGATGTAATTACCTCATAACTTTCTATTAAGAAAATGAGAGGTCATATAGGTTTAATTGATAAACTGTTTAGACTAAAAAAATATAAGAGCTCGGTAAGAATTGAGCTTATTGCCGGTATTACTACTTTTTTAACTATGGCCTATATTGCCTTTGTTAACCCGAAAATTCTGGGTGCTACCGGCATGGACCAAAGTGCTCTTATCGCCGTTACCTGCCTGGTTACTGCAGTGTCCACCATTGTGGTGGGAATTTTCACTAATACTCCCGTGGCTATGGCCCCCGGTATGGGCCTGAATGCTTTTTTTGCTTACTCATTAGTACTTGGGGGAATAGTAAATTGGGAAACTGCTCTGGGGATTGTTTTTCTCTCCGGCCTTCTTTTCCTCGTTTTGACTCTCTTGGGAATAAGACAGGCCATTGTCAGATCAGTTCCACATTCCCTGGTGATCTCCATTTCCGTGGGTCTGGGAGTCTTTATCGCCTTTATTGGTCTGGTCAATCTGGGTTTGGTAGTAAAGAATGAGGCTACTATGGTTGGCTTGGGGTCCATAAACAGCGAGGTGCTTATAGGTCTTTTTGGTCTGTTAGTGATGATTATTCTGGAAATGAAGAGAATTAAAGGTTCTCTTTTTATTGGTATTCTCTCGGCTACTACTGTAGCGATAATTTTAGGGAAAGTGAAACTTCCCAGCTCCTTAATTTCTCTCAATGTGAATATTTCTCCTATAGCCTTCAAGATGGATATTTTGGGAGCCTTGAAATGGAGTTTTATCGGGGCAATTTTTTCTCTAATGTTTATGGATCTTTTTGATAGTCTGGGTACTCTGGTAGCTATTGCTTACGAAGCAGATCTGGTGGATAAGGATGGCAATATCCCTAAATTGGGGCGTCTCCTGGCCATTGATGCTGCGGCTACCATGTTTGGTGGGATAATGGGAACCTCCACTACTACTTCTTATCTTGAATCAGTTAGTGGAGTTGAAGAAGGGGGTAGAACAGGACTTACCTCAATTTTTACCGGACTTATCTTTCTGAGCGGGTTAGTTTTTATCCCGGCAATTGGTATGGTTCCTTCCTATGCTACGGCACCGGCCCTAATTATGGTGGGACTTTTCATGATGAGACGGATCGGGGAGATTAATTTTAAGGACCTTGAGGTCGCTGTTCCTTGCTTTCTGGTAATTGTCCTGATATCTCTGACTTACAGTATCAGCAGCGGTCTGGCCTTCGGCTTCATATTTTATGTGTTGATTAAAATTATCTTAAGAAAATTTGACAAAATTCCTCTGATTCTCTGGGTAATTTTTGGATTATCTATTCTTCACCTGGTACTTTAGACGATGAAAATATGACTTTTTTTAGCCATTTTTCTGACGTATTTTCTCAAGATATTGGTATGGTAGTACTCTTTATTTTTCATTGTTTCTCTCTTGTAATTGTTGGGGAATAATCATCTTTACAGTTTGAAGATATTTCTCAACTGTCTTCTGGACAATTTCTTCCGGTAGCTCAGGAGCCGGGGCTGTTTTGTCCCAATTTAGACTCTCCAGATAATCTCTTACAAACTGCTTATCAAAGCTGGACTGGTTTTTTCCAGGTGAGTATTGATCTTTTGGCCAGAATCTTGAGGAATCCGGAGTAAGTACTTCGTCAATGAGAACAATTTTCTCCGCTACTTTGCCAAATTCAAATTTGGTATCGGCAATAATTATACCTCTGCTTTCTGCGTAGGCACTGGCTTTTTGATAAAGAGTAAGACTGGTATTCTTTAGTTTTGTGGCCGTATCTCTTCCCATCTCTTTTTCTATATATTCTTGGGTTACATTGATATCATGTCCTACCTCTTCTTTGGTGGCTGGGGTAAAAATTGATTGAGGTAATTTCTCAGCTTCTCTTAAACCTTTAGGCAATTCTATACCGCAGATGGATTGTGTTTTTTGATATTCCTTCCAGCCCGAGCCGGACAAATAGCCCCTTACCACACATTCAAGGGGTATAGGCTTGGCTTTTTTTACCAGCATCGACCGATCTTTCAAGACTTTTCTGTGATTTAGCAACTGCCGGGGCCAGTCGCTCACATTAGCGGTAATTAAATGATTGGCAATGATGTCTTCAGTAAAGTGGAACCAAAATAGGGAAAGGTAAGTTAAGACTTTTCCTTTTCCAGGAATACTTGTGGGTAGTACTACATCGAAGCAAGATATTCTATCAGTAGAAATAATCAGGAGTTTGTCTCCCAAATCATAAATATCTCTAACTTTTCCTCTTTTGAAAAACTTGAGGTCTGTAAAATTTGTTAATCTTAATGGTTTATCGGTCATAATTGATAGATATTCTTTGCCTTATTCTTCATAAAACAAGGTGGGAATAACATAATCTCCGTATTTTGCTCTTGTTTCTTTAAGTCTTTTCTTTTGTTGTTCCAGTAACTCAAAAAGAACATTGGGAGCGTCAGGGACATCCGTCCGGTAGATTTTAAGAACCCTTTCAATTTTGGCAAGATTCTCCGGAATCCTTATTTTGAAGTGACTAACATAGTTTTTCTCGGGATAGTCTTGGTTAAGCAGCTCCTTAAATAACTTCCTTAAATCTCCATATTTTGGTAAATACCCTATCGGGGTTTTGATAGCTTCTACGTCATGGTGAAACCTCAATTCCATCCATTTGAGCCATGTTCGTTTGTCCTGCACCCCGGTTAGGTAATTTCCCTCTTTATCTTTCAAAAAGTAGTTTACCCCAAATAGTAAAGGAGGACTCTTTAAGTCCCTGGCAAAATCCAAATGGTTATTAATGTATCTGCCTATAGGTATAGAGAGAAAATCTAAATTTGCCATGAGGTTAAATTTTCTTATTCTCTGTTGTTCCAGGGTAGCCGCGGTGGTTTCTGATTCCAGGGAGGCAGCTATGGTTACAATTCCATGCACCCAATTAAAACTTTGAAATACTGGGGGCCAGGTAGAAGAGTCCCTTCCTCCATAGATTATTCCCCCAATTTCTACGCCCTGAGGGTTTTCCAGTTCAGGATCACAATGTTTTAGTCTTTTTAGGGGAATTGTATATCTGGCGTTAGGATGGGAATAAGGAATTTCTTTTTCATCAATCTTGCCCTTGAACCACCTTCCGGAGTAATTTATTCCTTCATCGGGAACTTTTCTTCCATCTCCCTGCCAAAAAGGGACTTTTCGGTTAATCAGAACATTGGAGAAAATAACCTCGCCCGGGGTAGTTAGAACCTCCCAGATTAAAGGGTCATTTTCCGAGTTTACATCTTGAATTATTCCAAATATACCTCTTTCTACATTGGTGGCAAATATTTTCCCTTCCTTTTTTCTTAGATAAGCAATATCATCTCCCAGGACGCTTTCTCCTCTTACCATACAAGTAGAGGTCTTACCACAGAAACTTGGAAAGGCTCCGGTAAAATAAGTCTTTCTTTTATGAGGTCCCTGAACCCCCATAATAAACATATGTTCTGCCAGCCAGTTCTCTTTGTCTGCTTTTCTAATAGCCAATCTCAAAGATAATTTCTTCAGTCCTATCGTATTTCCGGCGTATTGAGTGTTAACAGTATAAACAATGTTTTTTAGGAAATCTATATAAATTCTTCTTTTTTCCACATTTTTGCTTACATTATTTTCTAACTCTCCGGCACTATGCACATACCGGAAGAATTCTATATCAGGCCCTTTTCTTTTAAATACTTCGTAAGCAGGTCTATAGAGGATATCCTCTGAATGGGCTACATAAGCAGAATCGGTAATCTGCACAGCATAAATGGAAAAAGGAGAATTTAAGGGGCCCAAACTTAAGAATAAGATATACACCTCTTTCCCCTGCATAATATTTTTTAGTAAGTCCCGGATTTCCTTTAATCCCTTCTCTCTGTTTATGGAATTGATGTTCGGTCCCAAGTGTAAGTCCCGGGTTATCAGGAATTTCGTATTTTTTTTATCCCTGGCCTGGTCAAAGTAACCGTCAAAATGAACCGTATGGCCATCTGTAGACAGTTGAGTTTCCTCTCCCATCCGTTTTGCCTTATCTTTTATATACTGAGCGTCTTCGGGAGAATCGGTACGGATGAATACTGAGGTAGGCTGGCAAAGATCCACATATTTAGCAATAAAAATGTTCAGATGAGGATTATTCAGCTCCACCAACTTTTCATAATTTTGTTTTCCACACTTTACCTTAAGCAATTCAATATCTTTCCCTTGCATCGGATCTTTCTCCTTTCCCTTTCCTCAGCCTATAGGAAACAAAAGAGCCAACACCACTTCCTGCTCTCTCTAAAAGAACCAGGAATTGTTCACGTTGGCTCAATATGCAGCAGCTCTCCGCGACTTGCCCGCTTCCTCTTGGTTTTTCAAACCCAAATTTGGCAAAAGAGCATTAAAGATTGTTATCTGGAGCGACGAAATCCAGGTGGTCACCTTGTCTGAAGCTCGTCTGGGATAACTTTATTTTATTATAGCAGAAATAATCCTCTTATCAACTTGATGCAAAAGGCGCAAAAGGCTGAGAAATTGAAAGTAGATTACCATATTAAGTCATTGAGAGGAAAATGAGAAAAAACAAGAGCCTAATCAGAGGTCAACTCAGATAAAAGTGCAAGCTAGATAGATTTTACCTTCCTGTAAACGTCCGTTTGGCCCAAGGGTGCCCCGGACTATCCCCGCGTGTGCGGGGGAAACTGTACCCCAAGTACCAAATCCAATTTCACTAACTGTCAGACCGGTTTTCCCCAATACACGATAGTTCATTTTTCTCCTCTCTATATTTCCTTGGTCACTTCGGGACACCTAAACTTATAGTGTAGAGTTAAGTTGGACTTCCACTCTTAGACTGAAGCGACCGTCTATTTTTTCACCTCCTCCTTTTTGTTTTTTCAATCTTTGCCCAAATTGACCCATATTGGTGAAGACCAGGCCATTTCTCCGTCTACCTGAGTAACCCGGATATAGTAAAAAAGCAGGGGATAAAGAGATATTTGCCTGGGATTTTGGGTATCCCGGTATCTCACTTCCTCATATTGCCCCTTTCCCTGGTGAGTATATAATACTTTGTTGTTTCTGATGATCTCAACTTTCTCAAGGGCATTGGTTCCGACAACTTCTACATAAATATTTCTTTCGTCTACAGCTTGCTTGACTATCTCTCCCATCATACATTCGTTGAGGTGAAAAGATAGAATTATTCGTTCCCCAGTCGTTCCATAACAGTGTCGATTCCATAGCCCCTTCCATATCTCTTCTCGGGTTAGATTTTTCGCCCAAACGGCGGCTTTGGCTGCTTCTCCCACCTCTCCTGAATGAGTATCGGTGGAAGCAATAATCCCTAACCGGTAGCCTCGAGTAAGGGCATACTGGACTGATTTATTAATGTAATCAGTAGGAACCTTAAACGGTCTTCTGCAGCCGGGGCCTTCAGAGCTGCCCCATTCAGAATAGATTTCCACCAGTCTTTGTCTCTCAGGAGAGTGATGGTCAAAGTTTTGGCCCAGACGGGTAGTGACCGGGTGGTGGGGGATAGTCATAGCTTTTTTGCCTTTCAGAGCCGCCCATAGTTTTTCTGGGGTGTCGTATCGGGGATCATCCCAACAGAAGAGCTCCGCTTCCTCTTCGTTAAGAAAATAGACATTTTTATCTCCTCCCACTAATCTCTCATTGTACTCATAGGCCGGAAAGGTCACAAATTTATCCGGTTCATAGTAACGGCGGCTTAACTCCAGGAGTAACTCCCATTCTTTCTTGGTAATTCGACTGTATTCGTAGAGATGACTTTCCCGGCAGATATCAGTAATTGCGGCAAAGTCTAATCCTACTTTATTTTTGGCATAATCATAGTAATCCTTGGTTTCCAAGTCTTGGGGTATCCAAAAAGCACCGTTCATAATGTGAAGGTCTCCCCAATACAAGTTGCCCTGGTCAGACTTTTTTACCATGGGGTTACTGCGGGCAATAAGGGTATTTTCCCGATCCACGACGGTAATAGTACGATACTTGTCCTGACCAAAATCAATATTTGCCAGGAAACGGCAAGAACCCTTATGAGTTCTATTTATAGAGGTGACTTTCCCATCACACTCAATCTCTCCGTGATAATTAGAAATCAGTCTCCCATGTCTGCTGGTGTAACCCAGACCTTTGTCCGTGATTGTTTGGTTCAATTCCTGGGTAAGGCCATCATAAGCTAAAACCCAGGCAGGTACTTGTGTTTGCTCAGAAATTATACTGGGCACTATCACTTTGAGTTTATTAGCTCGGCCTGGTTCTAAATAGACCCGAGGTAAGGTTTTGATTCTCCAGAAACCGGTGTAGGGAGCTTTTCTCTTCCCGTCAGGATCAAAGTAGATGGGAATCTCAAACCATTTACTTTCTTTCCATTGTAGTATTTCTCCCCCGGGTCCTCCCTTACTTATATCTCCATATACAAGGATGACCGTATCTCCTTCTGTCAGAGGAGCCCCGAAGATTTTTATCTTAAGATTCACTCCGATGGGGCTATAGAGACGTTTATTAATATCTTGCTCTGCTTCCTTCATTAAGCGAGCATGGCTATGCTGGAATTGTTTTTTGGTGTACCAGGGTAGATCGATTTCCATTTTGAGATGAGCTTCGGGATTGCTGGAGGAAAGAGAGAGGTAACCTCTTTCTTGTGAATCAGTTATCTGGAGATCGGCGAAGAAGGGAGACAGAACTACCCGTATTTCGCCTCCCACTTCTATTCTTTGCTTTCCCACTTTATAGGTGATGGTCCAACTACCTGTATCTCCAACTTTGACTCTATTAGGAGTGATGGTTGCCCTACCACCTTCTGGGTGTACTGCCTCGATTTTCATTCTTCTATCCCCTTCTTGTCCAATTATCATCTAATTGGGAGTACCTTAGATCTGATGCGCAAATTCTTAACTTAACTTTTTTAATACTTCCTCAAAGACTTCCAGAGCTCTATTTACCTGTTTATCGGTAATCACCAATGGGGGCTTTATCTTCACCACATTGCCCAGGCCGGCATAGCGAGATGTACCAAAGAGAACCCCTCTTTTCAAGGCTTCATTGACCAGATCCTGAGTTTCTTTTTGGGCTGGCTCTTTAGTCTTTCTATTTTTGACTAACTCTATACCTATCATCAAACCCGAACCCCGAACATCTCCGATTAACTCGTATTTTTCCTTCATCCGGTCGAGTTCCCCGAGAATATAATTTCCCAGCTTTTGGCATCTTTCCAGCAGATTTTCTTCTTCAATAACTTTTAGATTTTCCAGAGCGGCTACCAACGATATGGGGAAATGTCCAAAGGTAAATCCGTGGTCTCCAATAGAGAATTTGGCCAGTCCTTCTCGAGATAAAGTCCCGGCAATAGGAAATCCCCCTCCCAATCCTTTGCCGTATATAATAATGTCGGGAACCACCTGGTAAAGCTGACAGGCAAACATAGCCGGAACTCTTCCAAAAGCCGTTTGGACTTCGTCATAAATAAGTAAAATCCCCAGTTTATCACATATCTGTCGCATTCGAGTATGAAACTCTGGAGGGAAGGTTATCTGTCCACCATTACCCTGGATGGGCTCCATTATCAGGGCACATATTTTTCCATCAGGCATTTTTTCAATAGCCTCTTCGATAAAGATAGCACACTGAAGATTACACTTGGGATATTCAAGGTTAAAAGGACATCGGTAGCAGTAAGCCGCTGGCACTCTGATTACATTTCCTGTGTAAGAAAGAAAATCATTATGGGGGTGGGGCCAGCTAAGGGACATAGAGGCCAGAGTTCTTCCATGATATCCATTGTAAAGGGCAAGAAATTGTCCTCCAGAGTTGAACTTCAAGGCTATTTTCATGGCTCCTTCTGTGGCCACAGATCCATGGAGGCAAAAACTAACCCGTTTTAATTTTTTGGGGCCTTCTCCCGGAGCAATTTGCGAAAGCTTTCTGGCTAAGTTAAGTTGCGGTAGACTATAAAAGGTGCTTCTTAGATGAGTAACCTTATCCAATTGTTTTTTAGCCGCATTTATCACCCGAGGATGATTAAAGCCGGTATTTAAAGACCAGGCTTGAGAGGTGCAATCGATGTATTCCTTGCCCTCAATGTCCCAAAATACAGCACCCTGACCATGGGAAACAACTAAATCTGTCATCTCTCCCCATCCTGAGAGTAATACCTTTTTTCCCGCCTCGATTTCTTCCTGAGTTATTGAGTTACACAATTTCTCCCTCCCTTTTTTCTTTTCTCGCTCTTGCTTTTTCTCACTTTACACCCAACTTTTGCAGGAAACTTGCCCTATCTCGTTTCTCGGAATACCTTTGACTGAGCTATCCTTTCATTAAGAAGCATCCCGA